>NZ_RHGZ01000030.1:0-64719 GCF_003789045.1 Marinobacter sp. R17
CCTGCCGCCAGCGTTCAATCTGAGCCATGATCAAACTCTTCAGTTTAAATCAAGCAGAAGCCGAAGCTTCTAAATCTGCTCAAGACAACACTCAAATTCATCCTCTCAAAAGAGAGTCTGACAGGTCGCTGCCTCGATATCTCTTGCCGAAATACCTCAGTCAGCGCCCACACGAATTACTTGGTCAATTTTTTAAAGAGCCGGGCTGTTGCCCTGTTGAGGCCGCGTATTCTACCGCTTCGCTCAACCTTGTCAACCGTTATTTTTCAGCGCTTTCGATGCTTCCGAAAGCCGCCGAGTCGTGCCGGCTGACCCGTTCAAGGTGGCGCGCATTCTACACTGCTTTGCCACCCTGTCAACCGCTGTTTTTAAGAAATCTGAAACTCGAAATTCTTAAGCAAAACAATCGGTTGCCTTTCGATTCCGAGCCCGCCTCAGTGGCGCACCCCTCGAAAGAGATGCGCATTCTACAGACCCCAGCGGACCTGTAAAGCCCTTTTTAAAGCTTTTTAGTCAAAGTCTCGGTTTTCCGAAAGGAACTGTTCAGAAGACGACCAGATAACCCTCGAATCCGATCAACAAACAACCAGAGCCAAGAGCGATACCGCCATTCGGCGCCCCGCCCTACCTCTCACAAGATGAGGGCGACCTCTTCTCAACTCAATACGACCATAAAAAAGAGGCCATTCCCGATGAAGGAATGGCCTCTTCTATACCAACAAGACGGATTATCCGCCCATCTTCTTTCTCATCAGCCATCGCCAACGGCTAAATGCCTCTACCTATAAAGGCATTCAATCGACAATCACAACCCGGGCAATCTTCTTCTTGCCCGCCTGGATGACGACATCCTCCCCCCGGGCAAACATGCGATCATCTTTCAACTGCTCGCCATTGATGTAAACAGCACCCCGACCGAAGACATCTTTGGCCGCCTTGCCGTTCTGGGCCAGCCCCGCCTCTTTGAGCAGCGACACAATATGGATGCTGTCGCGATCACCCAGAGACACAGAGACCTCCGGCACATTTTCCGGAATCTCCCCCAGCGCGACCTGGTTACCCGCCGACTTATGCGCATTTTTTGCGGCTTCTTCATCATGGAAGCGGGCGATAATCTCTTCGGCCAATACCCGCTTGTAGTCCTGCGGGTTCGCACCACCTTCAACAGCTTTGCGGAACTCTTCCACTTCGGCCAAAGGGCGGAAGCTCAGCAATTCAAAATAACGCCACATCAGACTGTCCGGGATCGACAGCAATTTGGTAAACATCTCACCCGGCGAGTCGTTGACGCCAACGTAATTGCCAAGCGACTTGGACATCTTCTGCACACCATCCAGGCCCTCGAGGATCGGCATCGTCAGAATGACCTGCGGTTCCTGATCGTAACGGCTCTGAATCGTACGCCCCATTCCCAGGTTAAAACGCTGGTCCGTACCCCCCAGCTCAACATCCGCTTTCAGGGCCACGGAGTCATAGCCCTGTACCAGCGGGTAAAGGAACTCATGAATGGCGATCGGCTGATTACCCTCATAGCGCTTGGAGAAGTCATCCCGCTCCAGCATCCGTGCCACCGTGCTCTGACCTGCCAACTGAATCATGTCCGCAGCGGACATCTTGTTCATCCAGTCCGAGTTGAACGCAACCGTCGTCTTCTCCGGATCGAGGATCTTGAAGACCTGCTCTTTATAGGTCTGCGCATTCCGGGATACCTGCTCCGGTGTCAGCGGCGGCCGAGTGGCGCTCTTGCCGGTCGGATCACCAATCATGCCGGTAAAGTCCCCGATCAGGAAAATCACCTCATGCCCCAGATCCTGGAAGTGACGCAGCTTGTTAATCAGGACGGTATGACCGAGATGGAGATCCGGCGCCGTGGGATCAAAACCCGCCTTGATACGCAGACGACGGCCAGACTTCAGCTTTTCGATCAGCTCGTCTTCCGGCAGAAGATCATCAACGCCTCGCTTGATCAGCGCCAGGGCATCATCGATTGCGGTCATTCATCCTTCCTCTATTACCAGTCGGTTTTAACAAAGCTCAACACAACACTGCAGAGCGTTACCTGCTGACTTGATACAGTTCTCACTGTTCAGTTTTTGGCCAGCTCATACTAGAATCCAGCGTTTTGGCCGGCACGGGCGCCGCATTATATCAAGGACGCCCCGGTTTCGCCGGCCGGGATTTGTACGGCTAAAGCCGTTTGCAAGGGCTGTTGCCAGCCGTTTGGCATGCACTATACTTCGGACTAACTTTAACTATTTGGCACAACATCCAGTTGCGTCAGGGAAAACAGGTTTCAACGTGCTCAAGACATTCCCCAAAAAACACCTGATCGCTGCGGGCACGCTCAGCGCCGTTGTCGGCCTCGCTTTTGTGTTGAGCCCAGGCGATCCCGCGGAAGCCGGCCGTACATCGGTATCTCTCGACCAGGCCGATTCCAAACCTGAAGAGAAAGCACAACCCGAGACGGCGCCCGTGTCCGACTCGGTGGTGGCGTCATCGCAACCGGAGGCACAGCGCCCATCGGACAAGCCGGAAGAGATTGCCAAAGCCGACCAGCCAGCGCAAGAGACGGCGTCTGCCCCTGTGACGCCGGCTGAACCGGAGCTGGACTGGCAGCGCTTCACCATTAAAAGTGGCGATTCTCTGACCACGCTCTTCAAGAAAGCCGGATTCAACAGCTCCCTGATGTTCTCGGTGATCCACGGAGAGGGTGACGCGGATAAACTGGAGCGCTTGTACGCCGGCGAATCCATCGCTTTTGCCACCGATGACAGCGGCGAGTTGCAGCAGGTCGAGTTGACCCGCAATCGCCTGGAGTCCCTGCACATCGAACGTCAGGATGAAGGCTTCGCCGGACAGATCGTCACGCGCGAGCCGGAACCCCGCCCGGTTTATCGGCACGGCGTGATTGACGATTCGCTCTACCTGTCGGCTCGCGACGCGGGCCTGGACGACCGGCTGACCATGGAGATGGCAGGCATCTTCGGCTGGGATATCGATTTCGTCTACGACATCCGGAAGGGCGACAAGTTTGAAGTGCTCTACCAGGACCTCTACCTGGACGACGAGAAGATCGACACCGGCAACATCCTGGCCGCCAAGTTCATCAATCGCGGCAAAGAGACCATTGCCCTGCGCTACACCGACGAGAACGGCGACACCGACTACTACACCCCCGATGGCCACAGCCTGCGCAAAGCCATCCTGCGCACGCCGATCAATGCCCGCGTCTCGTCGCCGTTCAACCTGCAGCGCCGTCATCCGGTGCTGGGCGTCGTCCGCCCTCACGAGGGCACAGATTACGCAGCGCCGCCGGGAACGCCCATCAAGGCCGCTGGCAATGGTCGCGTCGTCTCCGCCGGCTGGAAAGGCGGGTACGGGCGCGCCGTCGTGATCCAGCATGGCGACAATATCTCCACGCTGTACGCCCACATGCGCGCCATTGCCAAAGGCATGCGCAGCGGCGTCCGCGTCAAGCAGGGGCAGACCATCGGCTACCTGGGCTCGTCCGGCCTGGCCACCGGACCGCATCTGCATTATGAATTCCGGATTAACGGCGTTCCGCGCAATTCCCGCTCCGTCAAACTGCCGGATGCCAGTCCTGTGCCGAAAGCGGAAATGGCGCGCTTCCAGGCGAAGACCCAAACACTGCTGACCGCACTCAACGAGGCTCGAGGCGAAAGACAGATTGCCCTGGGCCCGGAGAGTGAGTGAATCGATGACCGAACCGGCCTACATCGGGCTCATGTCCGGAACCAGCATGGACGGTATCGATGCGGTGTTGGCGTCATTTCCCGGTGATCGCGTGGACATCCACGGCACCTACTCACTGCCGTATACCGACACGCTCCGCCAGCGCTTGACCCGCGCCTGCCAGAACCAGGCGACGCCGGATGAGGTCGGAGAATTGGACCATGAACTCGGTGCACTTTTCGGCGAGGCAGCGAGTGGTGTGATCGAGGCCGCGGACTGGCCCCGGGCATCGATCGTCGCCATCGGCAGCCATGGCCAAACGATCCGGCATCAGCCGTCGGGCAAGCACCCCTTCACCACACAGATTGGCGACCCCAACCTCATCGCGGAAGCCACGGGCATCACGACCGTCGCCGACTTCCGTCGGCGCGATCTGGCAGCGGGCGGCCAGGGAGCACCTCTGGTCCCGGCCTTCCATCGCGCTTTTTTTGGGAATGACCAGGCAAACCGCTGCATCGTCAACATTGGTGGCATAGCCAACATTACCTGGCTGCCACACGCCGAACCAGACCAGGCGCTGGGCTTCGACACCGGACCGGGCAATGCGCTGCTCGACGCCTGGTGTCTCAAGCAGACCGGACGCCCCTATGACGACAATGGCCACTGGGCCCAAACCGGCAAGATAAACCAGGCCCTGCTTACCGACATGCTCAGCGACGCCTATTTCCGGCGCCCGGCCCCCAAGAGCACCGGCAAGGAACGCTTCAACCTGTCCTGGATTGAGACCGTCATTGCACGCCACCCGGACATCCCTGCCAACGACGTGCAGTGCACGCTGGTGGAACTGACGGCCCGCTCACTCGCCATGCAGCTTCCCCAATCGGCGGATATCTCGTTGTATATTTGCGGTGGTGGCGCGCGCAACCGGTTCCTGATGGAGCGCATCGAGACCGTCCTGCCAGACGCCACCATCGAAACGACGGCCGCCCTGGGTCTGGATCCGCAATGGGTGGAAGGGGTAGCGTTTGCCTGGCTGGCCAAGCGCACGCTGGATCAGCAAACCGGCAACCTGCCGGCTGTGACCGGAGCGCGTGGCGAGAGAATCCTGGGGGCCATTTACCAGGGCTAGAACGCAAAAAGGCCTGCTTCCAAAAGCAGGCCTTTTCAGCGAAACCCAACCGATCCTAGATCGAAAACGACGATCCACAGCCGCAGGTCGTCGTGGCATTCGGGTTCTGGACCATGAACTGCGCCCCCTGCAACCCTTCCTGGTAGTCAATCGTCGCACCGATCAGGTACTGGTAACTCATGGGGTCGACCAGCAGCGTGACGCCATCCTTTTCGATGATGGTATCGTCCTCTTCCTGGGCTTCGTCAAAGGAAAAGCCATACTGGAAGCCGGAGCAACCGCCGCCGGTCACAAAGACGCGAAGCTTCAGATCGGGATTTTCCTCTTCCTCGACCAGCTCCCGAACTTTGGCCACAGCGTTGTCGCTGACAAACATGGGTGTGGCTACCTGTTCCTGAACTGCACTCAAGGGTCGCCTCCTGGGTAAAAAAAAAGCAGCTACCGGTGGATTATCCAATTCCCGACTAAAACAGTCAATTATTCAGACCGCTCCTCCGCGGATTCGGCGTCCGCCTCATTCTGCGACGCCGGATTGGCTTCCAGTGCCTCCCGCGACTGGCGCAGCAGGCCGACCGGCTCCTTCTGGTGGACCAGGTTGCCGTTGACTTCGGCGCCCATCGCCATCTGGATCAGGCTGTAGTAGACATTCCCGTTAATGGAGGCTTTCTGGGCCAGTTCAAGGTGCTCCGAAGCGTACACATCGCCGTGTACCGTGCCGTTGATGATCACGTGCGGAGCGACGATATCACCCTCCACCGCGCCGATTTCGGAAACACGCAGGATGGCCGAGGTGCCCTCCTCAGCCATCACCTTACCGCGGACGCGTCCGTCGATATGCAGACCGCCGGAGAATTCGACATCGCCGGAAATCGCGGTCTTGCTGGAAATCAGGGTATCGAAATGCCCCGTGGTCGGTTTACGCGATTTCTGCTTCTTGTTGCCGAGCATGCCTTATTTCTCCATCACCGATTGCCATTCAAACGTTCGTTCACTCTGGGTCGCCTTTCGCCCTTCCGCTTTCGCCACCACTTGCACTTCCAGCGGCTCGAAGCCATCGGGCAGCGTCATGACACCCTCAATATCCTGGAAATACCGGTATCGAAACCGGATCCCCAGGTCTTCGATATCTTTCGACAAGTCGCGTAGCGCCACCACCTGCCGTTTGCCGTCCTGCTCGCCGATGACGTTCACCGCCACGTTGCCGGCAATATAGCTGCGATTGTCACCCACCTGCGTCAACACCAGCTTGAAACGAACCGCCCGGTCACCGGGGCGCTGCTCCAGCTCCAGTCGCTGGATCGTCAGCCCGTTGTCGGATTCCGACGGCGCCATGATGTTCTTGTAGAACGTCAGATCCGCCTTGACGGAACTCAGCCGGTCTTCCAGTCGCGAGATCGTATGCCGCGCCTGGGACAGAGCTTGCTGATCAATCTTGCGACCACGCTCCAGGTTGATCATCTGCTGCTGCAGGTCCGTTTGCTGCGTGCGCATGGCCGAGAGCTCACCGCTCAGATCCGGCCCGGGTTCGGCCTCCGTCGTAAACCGGAAACCACCTTGTGCCATACCGGCAAGATAGCCCACACCCGCGAAAATCAAACTGACGACCAGCAGAATCAACCATCGCTTATACCGCTGCCCCGGCTGATAGCGGACAACAATGTACTCACCCTGTTTCTTGCGATCGGAAGCCAACGATCGGCCTCCGTTACGGCAACAGGGCCGGCGCTGCCAGCCCCGCGGTTTCTTCGAGACCGAACATGATGTTCATGTTCTGGACCGCCTGGCCGGCCGCGCCCTTGACCAGATTATCGATCACCGAGGACACGATGATCACCGGGCTGTCCTCCTGACGGTGCAGGGCCATCCGGCAATGGTTGGCACCGCGTACACTGCGGGTTTCGGGATGAGCACCGAACGGCATGACGTCGACAAACGGCTCGTTTTCGTAGCGCTTCTCGAACAGGCCCTGCAGGGTGTCAAAGGACACCGGATCCCGCACTTCCGCATACAGGGTGGCTTCGATGCCACGGATCATCGGCAGCAGATGCGGCACGAAGGTCACGCCAACGTTGCCACCGGCGGCCAGCTCCAGCCCCTGACGGATTTCCGGCAGGTGGCGGTGGCCGGAGGCGCCATAGGCCTTGAAGCTCTCGCCAATCTCGCCATGCAGCATGCCGATCTTGCCCTGACGACCGGCACCGCTGGCGCCGGACTTGGCGTCCGCCACCAGGTGAGCGGGATTCACCAGACCGTTCTCCAGCAGCGGCAGGAAACCCAGCTGGACCGCGGTGGGATAACAGCCGGGATTGGCCACCAGCTGGGCCTCGCGAATCTGCTCCCGGAATACCTCCGGCAGACCGTAGACGGCTTTTTCGGCCCAGTCGGCCGACTCATGGGGCATGCCGTACCACTTGGCCCAGACGTCCAGGTCCCGGATCCGGAAGTCCGCGGACAGGTCGACGACCCGCGTGCCAGCAGCGATCAAACCGGGCACCATGCGCATGGCCACACCGTGAGGCGTGGCAAAGAACACCAGGTCGCATTGAGCCAGGGCGGCTTCGTCCGGCTCAGTGAAAGTCAGATCAAAGTAGCCGCGCAGGTTTGGGTACATATCGGCAACGGGCTGGCCTGCCTCGGATCGCGAGGTGGTCATGGCCACTTCCACGTCCGGATGGGTTGCCAGAATCCGCAGCAGTTCCACCCCGGTGTACCCGGTTCCGCCGACAATACCTACCTTGATCAATGCTCTGTCCTCCTCGCTGCCCGGTTGCAGGGCGACCGTCTTGAATCGGCGGACAGTCTAACATGATATTGATCAGGCTTTTGGCACGCTGTGTAGCGCCAATTACAATAGAATAAGTCATTGTTACGTTTGACATACACACGGCCCCGGAGTCCGTCAGCCGCCCCACAACCAGAACAGGAAGGCCTCGCTGGCAGCCGGGACGCCCCTACAAAAGGCATTCCTACGCATGAGCAGACTGAGGCAACGCATTGTTGACGAGCTGATCCCCCTTTTCCGGAGACGCTTGTCGGGCGTGGATGCTTTGCCCCAGCTGTCCATCCTCGGGCTGATCTCCGGGATTATCACAGGCCTGGTGATCCTGCTGTTTCGTCTGGCCATCGAGTGGCCGCTTTCGGAATTCCTGCCGGGCGGGCACAACGAATCGTTCGAGAGTCTGGACTGGGTCGTTCGGGGCTTGCTGCCACTGTGCGGCGCCCTGCTGCTGGGCCTGTTGATGCACGGGCTGGTCATTTCCGATCGCAAGGTCGGCGTCACCTACGTCATGGAACGCCTGAACTACCACCAGGGTTACATTTCCCTGCGCAGTGCCATCGTGCAGTTCATTCTCGGCGTGGGCACCGTGGTTACCGGCCAGTCATCCGGCCGGGAAGGCCCGGCGGTGCATCTTGGGGCGGCTTTCTCCAGCCTGCTGGGTCAATGGATGAAGCTGCCCAACAACAGCATCCGTACCCTGGTGGCCTGTGGCTGTGCGGGGGCCATCTCCGCGTCGTTCAATACGCCGATCGCCGGCGTCATCTTCGCGATGGAAGTGGTGATGATGGAATACACCATTGCCGGATTTACCCCGGTGATCCTGACTTCGGTCAGTGCCGGGGTGGTGACCCAGGCCGTTTATGGCTCGGCACCGGCGTTTACCGTGCCACCACTGACCATGAACTCCCTGCTGGAAATCCCCTGGATCCTGGTGATCGCCGTGGTCATCGGCGTGGCCTCGGCGGGATTTGTCCGTCTCCTCGTGCTGTCCACCCGCTTCAATGACAAGCCGATCCTGTTGCGCATGGCGGCCGCCGGCCTGCTGATGGTGCCGGTAGCCATCCTGGTGCCGGAAATCATGGGCATCGGCTATGACACCGTCAGTGAGACCATCCACGACCAGATCCCGCTTCTGCTGCTGCTCGCCATCGCGCTGACCAAGCTGGTGATCACCGCCATTACGATCGGCCTCGGCATGCCCAGCGGCCTGATCGGCCCGACGATTTTCATCGGTGCCACGCTGGGCGGCGCGATGGGCCTGGTGGGGGCCGCCGTGGCGCCGGACATCGCCTCCAGTACCGGGTTCTACGCCATGCTGGGGATGGGCGCGATGATGGGATCCGTCCTGCAGGCGCCGTTGGCCGCGCTCATGGCGCTGATTGAGTTGACTCGCAACCCCAACATCATCCTGCCGGGCATGCTGATCGTGACCGTCTCCAGCCTGGTGGCCAGCGAAGTGTTCGGTCAACGTTCGATCTTCCTGTCGGTGCTTAAGAGCCAGGGATTGAGCTACCAGAACTCGCCGGTGATCCAGGCACTGCGTCGGGTCTCTGTGGGCGCCATCATGGAGCGCAGTCTCCGGCGGGTGCAGCGCCGTATCGGTCCGGAGATCGCCAAGGAAATCCTCAAGACCGAACCCCGCTGGCTGATCGTCGATGGCCAGAATGGGCCCACCGCCCTGCTGCCGTCGGTGGACCTCGCGCGCTATCTGGAGGATCATGCCGAGAAGCTGGAGCCGGACCCGGAGGATCCCGAGAAAAATCCCGAGATCGACCTGATGGAAATTCCGGCCAACCGCCGGGATCTGGCGCCGATTCCCTATCAGGCAACCCTTGAGGAAGCCATGGCCCAGTTCAACGACAGTCGGGCCGAAGCGCTCTACGTGCAGCGCCATGTGGCCCCCATGATTCAGCGGATCATCGGTGTCGTACTGAAATCGGAAATCGAACACTACTACCAATACCGTAAGGAATAAGCCTCCATGCTTTGGGTTAAAGCCTTCCACATCATTGCGGTGGTGTGCTGGTTCGCCGCTATTTTTTATTTGCCCCGACTGTTCGTCTACCACGCCAGCTGCGAGGACGAGGCAGGTCGCGAGCGTTTCAAGATCATGGAACGCAAGCTGTACCGGGGCATCGGCACCCCGTCGATGATTGCGACGATTGTGCTCGGCCTGTGGCTGATCAGCTACAGCCCTTCGGCCTATTTAAGCCAGGGCTGGCTGCATGCGAAACTGGCGCTCGTGGCGCTACTGGTCGTCTATCACGTTTACTGCGGCCACCTGGTCAAGGTTTTCCGGGACGATGCCAACCAGCGGAGCCACGTGTTTTATCGCTGGTTCAATGAACTGCCGGTGCTGGTTCTGGTCGCCGTGGTGATCCTGGTCACCGTCAAGCCGTTCTGATTCACTGAAACATTCAGGTCACGCTATGCATCAACGCCCCCACGTCCTCATTCTCTCGGGTCTCGATCCGTCCGGCGGTGCCGGCATCCAGGCCGACATCCAGGCGGTGACCGCACTCGGTTGCCACCCGCTGCCGGTCATCAGTTGCCTGACCGTCCAGGACACGTGCAACGTCCACGGCGCCGAGGCGATCGATCCGGCCCTGGTTCGCCAGCAGCTGGAATGCCTGGCGAAGGACGTTCCCATCCACGCGGTGAAAACCGGGGCGCTCGGCAGCGCGGCCATCGTCGACGTACTGGTGGATTTCATGCGGGACCGCACGGGGATTCCCCTGGTGGTCGATCCCGTCATCAAGGCCGCCGGCGGCGGTGACCTGGCCGACGATGAACTGATTCAGGCCATGACCGCTCGCCTGTTCCAACTCGCCGACGTCATCACACCAAACGGCATCGAACTGGCCCAACTGGGCGAGGATGACGATACCGAAGCTGCCGCCAGAAGATTACTGGAAGCCGGTTGCCCCGCGGTCCTCGCGACCGGCGGCCACGGCACCGGCCCGCAGATCATCAACCGGCTATTCCGGGCCGGTACGGATACGAAGGAATGGCACATCGATCGATTGGGCGGTGAATACCATGGTTCCGGCTGCACGCTGGCTGCCGGCATCGCCGCCGGTCGCGCCAAGGGCCTGTCGCTGGAAGACGCGATTGAACGCTCCCAGTATCTGGTCGCCCGGGCCATCGACCAGGCGCTGACCGTGGGCAAGGGCCAGCCAGTGCCGGATCGCAGTGTCGCGATGGTGTCATCATGAACCCCGGGGAAACGCTTCGACCGGGGCTCTATGCCATCACCGATCCCGACCTGTTGCCGGGCGACCAACTGGTGCCGGCGGTCGAAGCCGCCATCCGCGGGGGCGCGGTGCTGGTCCAGTACCGCGACAAACAGGCGACGGATACGGAGCGCCTGATGCGGGCGCGGGATCTGGTCAGCGTCTGCGCCAGCCACCAGGTTCCCCTGCTGATCAATGACGACGCTGCCCTGGCAAAACGGGTGGGCGCGGCCGGCGCTCATCTCGGCCAGGAAGATGGCAACATCGCCGAAGCCCGCGCGCTGCTGGGGCCGGACGCCATTCTCGGCAAGACCTGCCACGCCAGCCTCGAACTGGCTCAGGCAGCCCGCGAAGCCGGGGCCGATTACCTGGCCTTTGGCCGTTTTTTCCCATCCATGACCAAGCCAGGTGCGCCGGCAGCGACGCCGGACATCCTGCAACAGGCGCAGTCGTTGGGACTTCCCCTGAGTGCCATCGGTGGCATCAGCCTGGAAAATGCCCCGCTATTGATTGCCAAGGGCGCGGACCTGCTGGCTGTCATCGGTGGCCTGTTTGGAACCGATGACATCGAAACCCGCGCCCGTGCCTTTACCGACCTTTTTGCCAAGACCACCGAACAGGAGTCCTCCTGATGACCCAGTCCGAAACCCTTTTCAAAAACGCCCAGCAGTACATCCCCGGCGGCGTGAACTCGCCGGTGCGGGCGTTCAAGGGCGTTGGCGGCACCCCCATCTTTATCAAGACCGCCAAAGGCGCCTACCTCTATGACGAGGACGACAATCGCTACATCGACTACATCGGTTCCTGGGGGCCCATGATTCTCGGCCACCGCGACCAGCGGGTGATTGATGCACTGCACGCCCAGATCGACGTGGGCGTGGGCTACGGCGCGCCGACGGCGATCGAAACCGCCATGGCCAAGAAAATCTGCGAGCTGGTGCCCTCCATCGACCTGGTGCGCATGGTCAACTCCGGCACCGAAGCCACCATGAGCACCATTCGCCTGGCCCGGGGCTACACCGGTCGGGACAAGATCGTGAAGTTTGAGGGCTGTTACCACGGCCACGTGGATTCGCTGCTGGTTAAAGCCGGTTCCGGCGCCCTGACGCTGGGTGTGCCCAACTCCCCGGGCATTCCCGCCAGCCTGGCCGAACACACGCTGACAGTGCCGTTCAATGACATCGAGAGCGTGCGCAAGGTGTTCGCCGAAATGGGCGACGAGATTGCGGCCGTTATCGTTGAGCCGGTCGCCGGCAACATGAACTGCATCCCGCCGGTACCGGGGTTCCTCGAAGGACTGCGCAACGTCTGCGACCAGCACGGCAGCGTGCTGATTTTCGACGAGGTGATGACCGGCTTCCGCGTCTCCCTGGGCGGCGCCCAGGAGCACTATGGCGTCACCCCGGACCTGACGGCACTGGGCAAGGTGATCGGCGGCGGGCTTCCGGTCGGCGCATTTGGCGGCAAGCGCGAGATCATGTCACACATTTCACCGCTGGGCCCGGTTTACCAGGCGGGCACCCTGTCCGGTAACCCGCTGGCGATGCGCGCGGGCCTGACCACGCTGGAAGCCATCTCCGAACCCGGCTTCCACGATCGCCTGACCGAGAAGACCAACACCCTGCGTGACGGTTTCAAGCGTGCCGCCAATGCCGCCGGTGTGCCGCTCGTCGTGCAGAGCGCCGGGGCGATGTTCGGCTTCTTCTTCACCGACCAGAATCAGGTGAACACCTTCGAGGATGTCATGCGTTGCGATGCGGAGCGTTTCGGTCACTTCTTCAACGGCATGCTCAAGGAAGGCGTTTATCTGGCGCCTTCGGCCTTCGAAGCCGGCTTCACCAGCGCCGCGATGAGCGACGAGGACATCGAACACACCCTGACCGCCGCCCGCAAGGTCATGGACACCCTGTAAATCTCAGAACCTCAAGGGATGGCCGGCCCCGCCGGCCATCCCTTGTCACACCGGGCCAGTTAAGCGACCCGCATCACATCTCCACCCTCAAGGCCTGTCCGGCTCAAGTAATCCGCCCGCCTTTGCTGAATACTGACTTTGTCCGTCAAAGCAGTCTGCGACCGTCTGTCAGAACACAACAACAAGGCGATCAGAGGTACGCAGGCGGCGCCATAAAGCCGCTACCGATCGTTCGCCCACTGGCAGATTCTGCAGTTTGGCTGGGTCGTTCCGCTCGTCCGGAGCCGGTCCGACCCCGACACCAAGACAACAACAAACACACGGTAGGAACGACGACAATGAAACACTGGTTCAAGCTGCTCGCCCTGACGGGCGCGCTGGCGTGGTCCATGCCGGCTGCGGCCTGGTGGTGGGACTCCACGCCCTCTGACTACGCAAAAACACGCTACCCCATCGTGCTGGTCCACGGCATGTTCGGTTTTGATGATATCGCCGGCTACGACTACTGGTACGGTATTCCGGAAGATCTGCGCGACAACGGCGCCAAGGTGTTCCTGACCCAGGTACCTGCCCTGGATACCTCCGTCGAACGCGGCGAGGCCCTGCTGCCGCAGATCGAAGCCATTGCGGCGGTCTACGGCAAGGTGAACCTGATCGGCCACAGCCACGGCGGGCCCACCGCGCGCTATGTGGCCCGCGTGCGTCCGGACCTGGTGGCTTCCGTGACCACGGTCGGTTCGCCTCACAAGGGCTCTGCGGTCGCAGACCTGATTGCCGGTTCGCCGGTTGAAGGCCCGGTAGCCGGACTGGCCAATGCCTTGGGCGGACTGATCGACCTGCTGTCCGGCGGCGGCTATAACCAGGACTTCAGTGCCAGCGTGGCGTCCCTGTCCACCGAGGGCAGCGCCGAGTTCAACGCCTTCGCACCAGCCGGCATTCCTACGTCGGCTTGTGGCGAGGGCGCATACAGCGCCAACGGCATGCGTTTCTATTCCTGGGGTGGCACCGGTCATCTGACCAATGCGCTGGATCCCTCCGATGCCCTGCTGCTGGTCACCGCCGCGGCGTTCGGGACGACCGCCAACGACGGTCTGGTCGGACGCTGCAGCAACCATTTCGGCAAGGTGATCCGCGACAACTACTTCATGAATCACCTGGACGAAGTGAATCAGGCTTTGGGTCTGCACAGCCTGTTCGAGACCGATCCCAAGACGGTCTACCGGCAACAGGCCAACCGCCTGAAGAACGCGGGCCTCTGATCCCCGCGGGCCGGCAGCCTCCGGGCGGCTGCCGGCCTTTCCCGTCCCAGCGAATCCCTCCTCTTATTTCAAGCGTACCCAATCCTGTTAAACGATCGTAATTTTGGGGCAGGAACTCCCGTAATGTCGCATGCGTTACAAATAGGAAAGTGACGTAATGGCCGGTATATCGAACCAATCAACAGATAGCCAGCCGTTGGCGACACACAACAACATCGGATGATGAGAGGAGAAATCCAATGAAAAAGAAGTTCGTACAGGGTTTCGCGATCTCCGCCATGACGGCCGCTCTTGCCGCCTGTGGCGGTGGTGGTAGCAGCGACGACGGGGCAGCCACCGGTACGGTGTCAGTCGGCATGACGGATGCGCCCGTCGATTCTGTCCAGGAAGTGAACGTCACGGTTACGGGTCTAGTGCTGCAACCGTCAGGCGATGGTGGCGAAAGACGCACCTTCACACTCGACGAGCCAGCCCATATCAACCTCCTTAACCTCCAGAACGGCAACATTGCCCAACTCGTCACCAACGAGGAAGTTCAGGCCGGTGACTACAATTGGATGCGTCTTGAATTGGCAGAAGACACCATAGACAACTTCTCAGTCGTTCCAGATGGAGGAGGCGAATACGCGCTGAAGGTGCCGTCCGGCCAGCAACGCGGCTTGCAAACGTCTGGCTTCACAGTACCCGCAGGTGGTACGGCGAACTTCACCATTGATTTCGACGTGCGGAAGTCTTTGACTGAGAAGAGCGACAATGAATATATCCTGCGCCCGACGTTGCGCCTGACCGACAACACCGAGGTCGGTACAATTTCCGGCTCGGTTGACCCCACCCTCGTCTCTACCGCCTGTAGCGATACTGTAGATACCAGCGTGTACGCGGGTAATGTATACATCTACAGTGGTGCTGATGCCACCACAGACGACTACGGTAGTGATAATGAGCCGATGGTCAGTGTACCGGTGGACACCTCATCCGGCGATAACTCCTATACCGCAGCCTTCATTCCAGAAGGCGATTACACCGTGAGCTACACCTGTGATATGGAAGAACAGGACGCTGACGGCAATGAAATTGACGAGGACATTGCATTCCACGACACGCAGAATGCCACTGTCACCGCGGGCGAAACCACAACGGTCGATTTCGTTAACCCATAACGAAAGCGTATTACTCCAGATCGAGGTCGGTATCCTCACCGGCCTCGACCTCCACATTCACCGGATCGAGGAAGGACAGGGACTCGTCCGCCTCGACATCGTCCTTGTCACAGCTGTAGCTGACCGTGTAATCCCCTTCGTTGAGCAACGATGCCTTGTAGCGATAGACGCCCGGGTTATCACGGTTGTTGACGGGGACCGCCGCAACCGGTTCGGTCGCACCTCCCAGGTCATCCGGCTCCACGTCCGCCCCTTCGTAGACATACACCAGCCCGGCGAAGTCGCCGACGCTGGCGCAGCGCGTCTGGAGGATGGTTGATTCGTCGACGGTTCCGGAAATGGAACCGACGTTGTCGTCCTTGACCAGCCGAAGGACCGGCTTGAGGAAATAGGTGGACGGGTTGAGCGTTGGCGCCACGACGGATTTGCGGACGTCGAAATCCAGCGTCATGGACACCGACTTATTATCCCCGACGCTGAAACCGGCATTCACCTTGAGGCCGGACTGGTCGCCGGACGGGATCACCAGTCCATAAGTGCCACCGTCATCGCCGGTGACGTATTGATCGCTGCTTTGCTGGCTCAGGATCAGACGCACCCACTCATAGCTGGCGGCCGGCACGCCTTCATCATTCAGTAGCGTTTCGACATCGCCATTCTGCAGGTCGAGCAGATCGATCGGCTGCGGGTCATCAAAATTAATGGTGATGCTGTCGTCGTCTGAGGGTTTGAGCTCGACGCCCGTGACTGTAATGACGACTTCCGCCAGATCATCCACCGGCGCATCGGCCAGCTTCAGGGTCAGGGAGCCGTCCTCATCGGAGCCGACCGTACCAAATTCCCATTCACAACCACCCAGCCCCGCCAAGGCGGCCACCATCACCACACCGCAACACGTCCGTTTCTGCATCACACCCTCCTGAATCCCTGGGCTCGGCGGTCTGCTTACAGTGCGGCGGCCCGCGCTTCAGCCTGCTCGGCACCGGCCACGTTGCCGGAGGCCCGGCGGATGTCCGCCAGCATATGCCAGCCCGTGCGTTGGAGCCCGGTATCCGATCCCGCCAGCGATAATCCCTTCAAGGCAAACTGTTCGGCCTTGCCCAACTGGTTTTCTGCTTTGTAGGCGTACGCCAGCTTGAAATAGACCTTGCTGGAGCGCGGCGAGATGCGTTGCGCCCGTTCGAGCTGACTGATGGCCGCCCGGGTATCGCCCTCCGCGAGCATCACATCGGCTTTCTGGACCAGGCTGGCTGCCGCCGGTGAGATGGCTTCGCTCTCGTCCTGGTAGCTCGGCGCCGGCTTCGACGCTTTGGACTCCGGGCTTTCCTGCGGCTGTTCCGAGGCGCGCGGCGCCGCTTCCGGCTCGCTGGCGGTGGGCGGCGGTGGCGCGTTGTCCTGGGACTGTCCAGCCGGCACGTAAATGGAACCACCCGGTCCACTGGCGCAACCGGCCAGCAAGGTCATACCCAGGCACAAACCGGGAAACAGTCGTTTATGCATCATTCAAAGAGTCCTTCAAACCAGCTCCGGACCCGACGCGTCAGGTCGCCGGAGCAATTGACCGTGTCTTTGGGCTCGCTGCCAACGATAAAGGGCACGAACCGCGCGTTGTCACAGGATTCACTGGTCAGTGCCTGTTGCTGACCGTCCACCCATTCATACTTTACATCAGTCGGCACGACGGGCGAGAACCCATACTGGGGAATCCGGGACATGATATTGGCCCACACCGGCAGGGCGCCGGTGGCACCGGTCAGGCTGGTCGGGCCGTTGTCATCCCGACCGACCCAGGCGACCGTGACCAGGTCGCCGCTGAAGCCGGCGAACCAGCTGTCGCGACCGTCATTGGTGGTGCCGGTCTTGCCCGCCAGCCCCAGATCGGAGGACAGGTAACGATAGGCGGAGCGACCGGTGCCCTCGCGCATGACTTCCTGCATCGCGTACTGCACCAGATGGACCGCGGCCGGGTCGACCACCTGATCGACTTCGAGCCCGTAACGGGACAGGATCTTGCCGTCGGACGTCATCACCTCGCGGATGGTACGTAACGGCGTATTAAAGCCGGAGGTGGCCAGCCCCTGATACATCGATGCCACCTCGACCGGCGACAGGTTGATCGCACCGAGCAACATCGACGGGTAGCTCTGGACCGGCTCGTTGAGCCCCAGCTTGTGCAGGTTATCGATCACTTCGTCGATGCCGACGTCCAGCCCCACCCGGACCGTCGCCAGGTTATAGGACTTTGCCAGCGCCCGGTGCAGCGGCACCATGCCGTGGGACTCATGCTCGTAATTCTCCGGCGACCAGCGACGGCCGTCGTCGAATACCAGCGTGAAGGGTTCGTCCTTGATCGGCGTGATCAACGTGTACTTGTCCGGATGGCTCAGTGCCGTCAAATAGATGAACGGCTTGATCAACGAGCCAATCGGCCGACGCGCATCGACGGCCCGGTTGAAGCCGGCAAACTTGGGTTCCCGACCGCCCACCAGCGCCAGCACCTCGCCGCTGTCCCGCGAGGTGACCACCGCGGCGGATTCCAGCGTCTTGTCCTTGCCGCCGCCATCGAGCCGGTCCAGCGTCTTGCGCACGGACTGCTCGGTGATGCGCTGGATCTCGGGATTCAGCGTGGTGAAGATGCGCAGGCCGGCACTCTTCAGGTCCTCGTCCTTATATTCCCGGGCCAGGTGACGACGCACCAGATCCAGATAGGCGGGATACCGAGCGCTGCTGTAAGACGGCTTGTTGACCACATCCAGTCCGCGCTGTTTGGCCTTGGCAATCTTGTCGGCCGACACCTTGCCGGTCTGGGCCAACAAATCCAGAACCAGATTGCGACGCTTCAGCGCCCGCTGCGGATGGCGCCGGGGATCGTAGTAGCTGGGGCCCTTGATAATCGCCACCAGCAAAGCGACCTCGTGCAAATCCAGATGACTGAAGGATTCCCCGAAATAGAACTGACTGGCCAGACCGAAGCCGTTGATGGAGCGGGCACCGGCCTGTCCCAGGTACACCTCGTTGAGATAGGTCTGCAGGATTTCCGGCTTGTCGTAGTGCAGTTCCAGCAGCATGGCCATAATGGCCTCGTTGCCCTTGCGCACCAGCGTCTGCTCGCGGCTGAGGTAGAGGTTCTTGACCAGCTGTTGGGTCAACGTACTGCCGCCCTGCACCACATGCCCGGCACGCACGTTCGCCCACATGGCCCGGGCAATGGAGAGCGGCGCGATGCCCCAGTGCTGATAGAAGTCCCGGTCTTCGGTCGCCAGAAGGGCGGGTACGAAAAAGTCCGGGGCATCGGACAGCTTGATCAGGATGCGGTCCTCCTTATGGGCAGGATAGATACCGCCGATCTGTATGGGCTCCAGGCGCACCACCGGTGAGTCCGGGCCTGCGGTCACCCGGAACTGCTGGACGCGATCGCCGCTGAGATTGAAACGCAGCCGGCGAGCGGGCTCCTCACCATCCGAGAAACGGAAGGCACGGGTGTAGATCTCGAAGGTGCGTCCGTTGCGACTGTAAGTGCCGGGCTCCCGGGCCGAGCGGACCGGCGTATACCCCAGTTGCGAGAGCTCGTTGCTCAGGCCCACCGTGGTCACGGCGGCGCCATCGTAGAGCTCCAGCGGACGGGCATAGACCCGCGAGGGAATTTCCCAGCGCCGGCCCTCGAACTTCGAGGTCACGACCGCGTCCAGGTACACCGTCCAGCCCGCCAGTACCACGAGACCGACCAGTCCCAGGCGCCAGAAAACACGCCAGAAACGGGAGCGAAAACCCTGCTTTGACGGGGACTTACGTTGTTTTTTCTTACTGTTACCGCGACCGCGGTTTTTCGGGGATGATTTGGCCATGGCGCGCATTATAACCAGACCGCCTCACGGGAAGCCCACAGGTTGTGAAACTGTAATACAGGGAAGCACAGAGCGGGTCAGAGGCGCTCCGCCCTCCCGTCGCCGCGCCTTTCTGTGAATCGCCCACTGTCATTTGGGGACTGGAACGCTATCATAGGTCGCGACACGTCAATGCAGACCCCGACGCAAAGGAGAGACCCGTGAGCAATGACCTGATCAGTGCCCTCCAGGACCCCGCCCGCTATGACCACCCGGTGGACGACTTCAAGGTCCTGGAAACCCACATTTCCTGGGTCATCCTCACCGGTCCCTACGCCTACAAGATCAAGAAGCCGATGGATTTCGGCTTCCTCGATTTTTCATCCCTGGATCGCCGCAAGCATTTCTGCGAGGAAGAGATCCGCCTTAACCGTCGATTGGCGCCGGATCTGTATGAGGCCGTGGTCCCCATTACCGGCAGTGCGGAAAACCCAACCCTGGGCGGCGACGGCGAACCGTTCGAGTACGCGATCCGCATGCGTCAGTTCGACCAGGCCAACCTGCTCGACGCGATACAGGAAAAAGGCAACCTGACCAGCAAGGCGATGAAGGATCTGGCGCGCCAGACGGCCCAGTTTCACCGGGATCTGCCACGGGTACCGGACGACAAGCCACTGGGCACGCCGGAAGCGGTCTACGCGGCCATGCAGGAGAATTTCGATCAGGTCCGCCCTCTGCTGGACGATGCTGACCTGCTCAAGCAGGTGGATGAGCTGGAAGCCTGGACCCGCACCACCTTCAATCGCCTGGAAGACAAGATCGCCCAGCGCCGCAGCGACGGGTTCGTGCGGGAGTGCCACGGCGACCTGCACTTGTCCAATATCACCTATTACGACGGTGACGTCACCGTCTTCGATTGCATCGAGTTCAACGAGCCCTTCCGCTGGATCGATGTGATCAATGACGTCGCCTTCCTGCTGATGGACCTGGAATCCCGTGGTGAAAACGGTCTCGCCATGGACGTCCTGAACACCTACCTGGAATACAGCGGTGATTACGAGGCCCTGCCACTGTTGCCACTATACAAGGCTTACCGGGCCATGGTTCGGGCCAAGATCGCCCTGTTCACCCGAGGCAACGAGGGGCTGAGCGAAGCGGACAAGGCCGGATTACTGGATACGTTCCGCAGCTACGCGCAGCTGGCCGACAGTTACGGCACCTGCCCGAACCCCTACCTGCTGGCCACAACCGGCCTCTCCGGCAGCGGCAAGACAGTGGTCAGTGGTGCCCTGGCACGGGAGTTGGGACTGATCCGTCTGCGCTCTGACGTGGAGCGCAAGCGCCTGCACGGACTGAGCCCCCTGGACAACAGCCGCTCAGGTATTGGTGCGGATATATACAGCGCCGAATCCAACCAGAAAACCTACGATCGTCTGGCCGCCCTGGCGCAGAACATACTGCTCTCGGGCTACCCCGTGATCATCGATGCGGCCTGCCTCAAGCACGCCGAGCGGGCGCGGTTCGACGATCTGGCGGCGGAACTCGGTATGCCGTTCGCCCTGATCGATTGCCAGGCGCCGGAAGCCCTGCGTCGCAAGTGG
This sequence comes from Marinobacter sp. R17, assembly GCF_003789045.1. Taxonomy (NCBI): domain Bacteria; kingdom Pseudomonadati; phylum Pseudomonadota; class Gammaproteobacteria; order Pseudomonadales; family Marinobacteraceae; genus Marinobacter; species Marinobacter sp. R17. Next base: position 20,591 of record NZ_RHGZ01000030.1, read on the forward strand.
ATCCGGGCCCGCAATGACGATGCCTCCGAAGCCACCGAGGCGCTGCTCGACAAGCAGCTCACCTGGCTGGAGCCGATCGCGGAAGACGAAAAAGCGCACACCGTCCACGTGCACACGGAAGAGGACCGAGTTGCGGAGAGTCTGGCCGACCGCATCCGGAGCCATTTCTCGCTCGCGTGACCGGCGGACGCCACTACACTGATGACAAGCCCATGAGACAGGAGTCGGATCCATGGAAGACACGGTACGCGTACTCGATCACCCGCTTTACCAGACCCTGCGCAATGAGAACATCCAGGCGTTCAACGAGGCCAAGGGCGGCCTCGACACCTATCCCAGCTTTTCCCATGGGGACTTTCGTGGCCTGGACCTCAGGGGCATCGACGTGGCGGGCCTCGACCTGAGTCACGCCTATTTTCGCGGTGCCGACCTGCGAGGCATCGACTTCAGCCGGGCCAACCTGGAAGGCGCCAGCATTGCCGGCGCCAAGATCTCGGGCTGCCTGTTTCCCATTGAGCTGCATGCGGACGAGATCGTGATGTCGCTGAATCATGGCACCCGCATGCGCTACAACATGACCAAGTAATCCAACGACCCAGCATCATGCCGGCGACCATCACGCTCATCGATGACCTGGCGGAGAACGAATGCCGCCAGTTCGACCTGCCCGACACGACCTTCGGTGGCTTTGTGGTCCGCCATCGCGGACAGGTCTACGCCTACCATAATGTGTGCCCTCACCTGGGCATTGCGCTGAACTGGCTGCCGGACCAGTTCATGGACGCGGACCGCTGCTTCATCCAGTGTGTCAATCACCACGCGCTGTTCACCGTCGATGACGGCCATTGCATTACCGGCCCCTGCGCCGGTGACAACCTGACCCCGCTCACCGTCGAACGGCAGGACGGGATGCTGTTGATCCACGTCGGCTGACGTTCAATCCAGCACCACCGGCAACGGTGTTTCCAGCGCCAATGACGTCGGGCTCAGATTGGCCCGCCAAGCCAGGATTTTCACTCCGTTCTGCGCCGCTTCGCGCAGCAGCCGACCGTATTCCGGGTCGATATGATCGGCCGGCGCGACGCTCTCCACCCCGGTATGGTTGACGCAGAAAAACAGCACCGCACGGTCGCCGGCGGCGGCCTGCGCCATGAGCTCCCGCAGGTGTTTCTGGCCCCGGGTGGTCACTGCGTCCGGAAAATACCCCCGCCCGCCCTCGCCGAGCGTCACGTTTTTCACCTCCACCCAGGCATCGGGTTGGTCGGCGTGGCCCGACAGGTGCAAATCGATACGACTCTTTTCACTGCCGTAACGGACTTCGCTGCGCAGCTTTGAATAACCCGCCAGCGCATCGATCCGTCCCGCCTCAATGGCGGCACGGACCTGATGATTGGGACGGGATGTGTTGATCAGCGCCAACGTCTCCGGCGCGACCTCCACCAGCTCCCAGGTGTATTTGAGCTTGCGCTTGGGATCGTCGCTGTAAGTCAACCAGACCCGGCTGTCCGGCGCCTTGCAGCCCAGCATGGAGCCGGTATTGGGGCAATGGGCCGTCACCACCCGGCCATCGTCCAGCGCCACATCCGCCAGAAACCGCTTGTAACGCTTGATCAGCCGCCCTTCGATCAACGGCGCAGGAAATTCCATGATTCTCTCCAACAGTCAAATTGGGCTTCAGCAAACACGAACGAGTCATCCGGGCGAGAGCCGATCCTTGCCCCACCACGATGAACCTTTGAAAATCAGCGCCCTATCATACCGATTCCACCTCCAGCGGACAGGTTGCGCAGCCTTGACGTGCAGGACTAGCGCGACTCAGGTGAATCTGCTATTTTCCGCAGATTCATTGAGTCCCGCATCCAGTCTGAGGCAAGGGGCGAAGGCACCCGACAAAAAATGCTACGCTGGTACTCAGGCAAACAGGCCGGGACGGGTGACAGGAATCTGGGGTGACTGCCCACGGCAGCCGCCATGCCCTAAAGGCCGGGCCTCCGGACCCATGGTGGTCGGAGCCTCCTTGGAGTATTGAGAAGAGGCTGGTTTCTATGCCGAATATCGAAGAAAAAGCCCGCGAGCGGTTCACTAACTTCACGCCTTACGAAATGAAGAAAGGCGAGGAGTACATGAGTGAAGACATGCTGGAGCACTTCCGCCAGCTGCTACTTCAATGGAAGCAGGAACTGATGGAAGAAGTTGACCGCACCATGCATCACATGCAGGAAGATGCGGCCAACTACGCCGACCCCAGCGACCGGGCCACTCAGGAAGAGGAATTCAGTCTGGAGCTGCGCACCCGCGACCGGGAACGCAAGCTGATCAAGAAGATTGACCAGACCATCGATCGCATCGACAAGGACGACTACGGCTTCTGCGACCAGTGCGGCGTGGAAATCGGTACTCGCCGTCTGGAAGCTCGTCCGACAGCGACGCTCTGCATCGACTGCAAGACGCTGGCGGAAATCCGCGAGCGCCAGACCGGAATCTGATCCAGCCAACACCAGGACGCCGGGCGCCAGACGTCCGGCGCTCTGCTGATTCATGACCTCAGTCTACCGGGGGCGTTTTGCCCCATCCCCAACCGGACCGCTGCATTTTGGCTCCCTGGTAACCGGGCTGGCCAGCTATCTCGAAGCACGCACCCATTCCGGCACCTGGCTGGTTCGCATTGAGGACCTGGACCCCCTGCGTGAACCGCCCGAAGCTGCCGGCCAGATCCTGCACAGTCTCGAGTGTCATGGGCTGCACTGGGACGAAAGCGTGCGCTTTCAGTCGGAACGTCATGAAGCCTACGCGGCCGCCATCCAGCAGCTACTCGACGACGACCGGGCCTATGGCTGCGCCTGCTCCCGCAAACAACTGAGCGCGCATAACGGCCATCACCCGGACGACTGCCGCAACCGCAAAGCCATGCCCGACGGCCCTCACGCCGTACGTCTGAAGCTTGACGACTGTACCCTGAGTTGGCGCGATCGATTGCTGGGCCCGCAAGCCCAGGTGCTGCGCGCCGAGCGCGATGATCCGGTACTGCAACGCAAGGAAGGATTCTACGCCTACCAGTTGGCAGTGGTGGTGGACGATATCGACCAGGGCATCACCGACATCGTGCGGGGCTCGGACCTGCTGGAGACCACCGCCGCGCAATTGAAACTGTTCGACTGGCTGGGTGCCACCGCGCCCGATTTCCTGCACATTCCGGTCGTCCTCAACGCCAGCGGGCAGAAACTGAGCAAACAGACCCACGCACCGGCCCTCGACGACGACCAGCCCGGCGCCAATCTCTGGCACGCCCTGCAGGCGCTGGGGCAGGAACCACCGGCAACACTGCTCGGAGCCAGCCCCGACGCTATACTGGAATGGGCGCAGCCCCACTGGTCGGCGGAGCGTTTGCCATTGCAATCCGGGCTGGCACCTGCTCCGGCCTGACAATACAAGGGGTTGCGTGGTATAACGCGACACTCGGTAACCGCAGGGAACAATGCCCGATGTATATCTACCGACTGGTCTTCCTGCTTGTGTTGGCCGTTTACATCTTTTCCCCCAACATCCTCGACTGGTGGATTGAGCCCGGCAGTGCGTGGTACCGCCCGTTTATTGCCTGGGCCGGCTTGATTGCCGTGGGGTTCTGGCTGGAATGGCGACGCGATCCCAATGAGTTTTAGTCTGACCACGCTGATTCTGGTCAGCCTCGCCTATCTATCCCTGCTTTTCGGTATTGCCCATATCACCGAGCGCGGCCTGATTCCGGCCCGCTGGGTCCGACACCCGCTGGTCTACATCCTCAGCCTCGGCGTTTACGCGGGCATCTGGGCGATCTACGGATCGGTCGGCATGGCCAGCGTGTTCGGCTTCGGTTACCTGGCCTACTACATCGGGATCAGCGGGGCCTTCCTGCTGGCGCCGGTACTGCTCAACCCGATCCTGCGCATCGGGCGGACCTACCAGCTGACCTCGCTGGCCGACCTGTTTGCCTTCCGCTACCGAAGCCAGTGGGCCGGAACATTGGTGACCCTGCTTTCCGGGGCGGCGATCCTGTCGTTGCTGAGCATGCAGATCAAGGCGGTCGCCGATTCCGCGGCCCTGCTGTCCCCCGGCGCCTCGCCCCATATGATCGGCCTGCTGTTCAGCCTGGCGATGGTGCTGTTCACCGTATTGTTCGGTGCCCGCCGTGAGCAGGGGCAGGACAGCCACCAGGGCCTGGTCGTCGCCATCGCGTTCGACTCCCTGATCAAGTTGGTGGCCCTGCTGTTCCTCGGCGGTCTGCTGTTGTTCTCGGTGTTCGATGGCTTTGGCGGACTGGAAATCTGGCTCAACCACAACGTGGCGCTGGCCTCCCCGTTCGGCATCAAACTGGACGACGGCAGCTGGCGGGCATTGATGCTGATGTCCTTCGCGGCGGCGCTGGTCCTGCCACACATGTACCACATGATCTTCAGCGAAAACCCCAGCCCGCGAGCACTGGCCAAAGCAAGCTGGGGGTTGCCGCTGTACCTGCTGTTACTGGCAATCCCGGTGCCGCTGATCCTGTGGGGCGGGCAGGCCCTCGATGCGCCGACCGAATCGAGCTATTTCGCCCTGGGCGCCACCTTCGGCCTGGGACATCCGGCCCTGACCCTGGCCATGTACATCGCCGGGCTCTCCGCCGCCAGCGGCCTGATGATCGTCAGCACCCTGGCCCTGGCCGGTATGGTGCTCAACCATGTGGTCCTGCCCCTGCGGCCGCCGCGGGAGCGGGCGGACATCTACGGCTGGCTGCGCTGGGTCAAGCGGATACTGGTGGCAGTCATCATCTTTGCGGCACTGGTGTTCTATGAAGGGGTCGGCTCCAGGCTGGACTTCGCGACGCTCGGCATCCTCGCCCTGGCCGGCGTGCTGCAGCTGCTGCCCGGCGCGCTGGGCGTCATCTACTGGCCGGAGGGCAACCGCAAGGGGCTGATCGCCGGGTTGCTGGCAGGCGCCGGCATCTGGGCCCTGACGCTGGTGCTGCCGTTCTCGGTCGATGCCGACATCCTGACGCTCGTCGGGCTACCTTCGGTCTCCGTGTCCAACTCCCATATCTTCGCCTTTGCCAGCCTGACCGTGAACGTCAGTGTTTTTGCCCTGATCTCGCTGCTCACGGAAACCTCCAGCGAAGAAGACAGCGCAGCCCAGTCGTGCTCACTGGGCGCGCTGTCGCGTCCACAGCGTCGCGAGCTGATGTCCGGCTCATCCGATGAGTTCAAGCAGCAACTGGCCACACCTTTGGGCCAGGCCGTTGCCAGCCGGGAAGTGAACCGTGCCCTGTTCCAGCTGCGCCTGCCCAGCATAGAGTACCGTCCCTACCAGTTACGCCGCCTGCGCGACCAGATCGAAGTGAACCTGTCGGGCCTGATGGGGCCGTCGGTGGCCCAGGACATCGTCAAGCACCACCTCGGCTTCAAACCCCAGGCCGGCGGCCGCACCGGGCAGGACATTCACTACATTGAGAAGGCGCTGGGGGATTACCAGAGCCAGCTCACCGGTCTCGCGGGCGAGCTGGACAACCTGCGCCGCCATTACCGCCAAACGTTGCAGAACCTGCCGATCGCCGCCTGCTCGATCGGCGACGACGGCGAAATCCTGATGTGGAACCACGCCATGGAAGAAGTCACCGGCATAGCCGCAGACGATGTGGTGGGCGCCCGGCTGACGGCTCTTCCGGACCAGTGGCAGGAAATGCTGGACGATTTCGTCAGCGGCGAGGAACTGCACCGTTACAAGCACCGACTCGACATGAAGGGCCGCCCGCGCTGGTTCAACCTCCACAAATCGACCCTGAGCGGGCCAGACCATCCGGAAGGCGGCAATGTGGTGCTGGTCGAGGACCAGACCGAAACCCGCCTGCTGGAAGACGAATTGATGCACAGCGAACGCCTCGCCTCGGTCGGCCGCCTGGCCGCGGGGGTGGCGCACGAGGTGGGCAACCCGGTCACCGGGATCTCCTCTCTGGCCCAGAACCTGAAACTGGAGACCGACAACCCGGACATCCTGTCCACAGCCGACCAGATCCAGCAGCAGACCCGTCGCATCTCGCGCATCCTGCAGTCGCTCATGAACTTCGCCCGCTCCGGCAACCACGCACCGGCCAACCGCTACGAGCCGGTGGAACTGCGCCGCTGCATCGATGAGTCCCTCAACCTGGTATCGCTCAGCGGCAAGGGGCGCAGCCTGCAATACAGTAACGATTGCCCGGCCGGACTCCAGGTGCTGGGCGACGAACAGCGGCTGGTGCAGGTCTTCGTCAACCTGCTGGCCAATGCGCGCGATGCCTCACCGGAGGGCAGCTTGATCCGGATCAGTGGAAAGCAGGAAGCCTACTCCGCTATCATCGAAGTCGTTGATGAGGGTGCAGGCATTCCTGCAGACCAGCTCGATCACATCTTTGAGCCTTTCTATACGACCAAGGCGCCCAACGAAGGCACCGGTCTTGGGCTCTCGCTGGTGTACAGCATCGTTGAAGAGCATTACGGTCATATCCAGGTTGAGAGTCCGGTCGCGAAAGACGGCAACGGCGGCACGTGCGTGCGGCTGAGCCTGCCGGCTTTCGAAGAGGACACAGACACCCTCCAAGAATCATGAAAGAGGCGGTTTCCCGAGGCATGCATCGTATCCTGATCGTAGAAGACGAAGAGATCATTCGCTCAGCCCTGCGCAAGCTGCTGACCCATGCCGATTACGATGTCTCCGACGCTGGCTCTGTCGATGAGGCCCGCTCCCACTATGAACTGGACGGCTTCGACCTGATCATTTCGGACCTGCGCCTGCCCGGTGCTGCCGGCACAGAGCTGATCCGCCTGGCACCCAACACCCCGGTGCTGATCATGACCAGCTACGCCAGCCTGCGATCGGCGGTGGATTCCATGAAGCTGGGCGCGGTGGAGTACATCGCCAAGCCATTCGATCACGACGAGATGCTCGCGTCGGTCGAGGACATCCTCAAACGTACCGCCGTCCGCGAGCCGGAAGCGTCCGGCGAAGACGACGCCGAGGACGAACCGCATACGGCGGAGGGCGATCCCTCCCGCATTATGTATGGCCAGTGTTCGGCCATGCAGCACGTCTTTACCCTGATTCGCAAGGTCGCCCCTACGGAGACCACGGTCCTGATCCAAGGTGAATCCGGGACCGGTAAGGAACTGGCGGCCCGCGCCCTGCACCAGCTCAGCCCGAGAGCCCGTCAGCCGCTGATCTGCGTCAACTGCGCCGCCATACCGGAAAGCCTGATTGAGTCCGAACTGTTCGGTCATGAGAAAGGCGCCTTCACCGGCGCGGTCTCCGCCCGCACTGGCCTGATTGAGGCGGCCGACGGCGGCAGCCTGTTCCTGGATGAAATTGGCGAACTGCCGGCAGAGGCCCAGGCCCGGCTGTTGCGCGTCCTGCAGGAAAGCGAAATCCGCCGGGTGGGTTCGACCCAGAGCCGCAAGGTGGATGTGCGCATGATCGCAGCAACCCACCGGAACCTGCGTGCCATGACCAAGACCGCCGAGTTCCGGGAGGACTTGTATTACCGCCTGAACGTCATGCAGATCCGCATTCCGCCTCTGCGGGAACGCGATGGCGACATCCTGGGCCTGGCCAAACGCTTCCTGCAACGCCAGGGCCAACGCATGGGCAAGCCAGACATCAGTCTCAGCCCGGAAGCCATGCGCGCGCTGGAACAGCATCGCTGGCCCGGTAACGTGCGGGAGCTGGAAAACGCCATCGAGCGGGCCACCATCCTCTGCGATGACGGTATGATCACCCCTTACCTGCTCGACCTGGATACGGATGGCACCGATGTTCACATCCCTGCCGGACTGCTGGAAGAGGAAGACCCGACGCCCGCACCGGACCCGCAGTCCTCAAACGACCTCTCTCTGGAAGACTACTTCCAGCATTTCGTGCTGGAGAACCAGGACAAGATGAGCGAGACCGAACTGGCGCAGAAACTCGGCATCAGCCGCAAGTCCCTCTGGGAGCGCCGTCAGCGCCTGGGCATCCCGCGCAAGAAAAGCTGATCCGCGCCGGCGATCGCCTCCGTGCCGGCAAACCTTTCCTTACTGTAATCCACCGTCAGGAACTGCCGCGTCCTTCGGCCTGTCGATCAAGACAGACTGGCCCACGGCGGTTGTGTCTTGCGCTCGCCCCGCTTTCGAGCAGTAAGGACGAACTGGCTAACCGGGACGCATTGACTACTCTTTAGTCAAGACACCCATTGCCACCCGTGACCCGTCAAAGTGTGAACTGCGCCTCAGCTGTTACCCGGTGTTACCTGGGGGAACAGACTCGGTCTGAGAACTGAGACCGAAGTAACACTCAGATCTAAAAAACCCCGCCCTTCGGAAACCACTTATTCATAACCCATTGTTAATAAAGGATTACCAAAAACTGGCACGCGCACTGCAATCTATATGAGCGAACAACAACAAGAATTGAATGACGCAGCGTCAAAACAAAAACAAAAAGCTGCAATGCGCTCATCAACAAAAACAAGAATTGAGCGCGAGCGAACTGAGTGTTTTGGGTGCTGAGCTTTTTAGTGGTGCCTGACTGTTGCGAGTTGCACGTGAAGAAAAGAATCGTCTTCCAGACGGCCCTATCACTTGCTCAAATCTCGCGAAAAGTCATTGCCGCTCTCTGTGGTCAAAGCGTTCCGCTCGCATCATTCGCTCCTGGCTTGGAGCTTGCGTTCAACTGTTTTAGAGCGCGCCACAACAACAACAATGCAGATCGTCTACTCTTCTCGGCGGGTTCGTGTTTCGCGTTCCCGCCTTTTGATTTTCTGGGGCCTTGAATCGGCCCCGACTTTCCTGACACCCCGGCTCCCGAATGGTTGTTCGCCTTAACTGCAACAAACCGGTAAACTCCCAGCCTAATCTCCTTGTCGTCGAACCTGCAGACCGGGTTTCTGTACGGCCAGTCCAGGCCGCCCGACGGAAATCTCCAGGCAGAGCACTCACACGACCTAACCATCAGAATCTGTATCGATGTTAGATAAGATAAAGTCCAAAATTTTCGGGAAAGGCAAAAAACAAAAATCCGCCTACCAGCGTCAGGTCATTCCCCGCGACCAGCATTCCGTCTCACGCACCCTGATCAGCGACCCGGCGAAGAAGGTCCTGAACCGCCTGAACAAGGCCGGATTTGAAGCCTATCTGGTCGGCGGCGGCGTCCGCGATATCCTGCTGGATGGCCACCCCAAGGATTTTGACGTGGCCACCAACGCCACGCCGGAGGAAGTCCGGGACCTGTTCCGCAACTCCCGCATGATCGGTCGCCGTTTCCGCATCGTGCATGTCCTGTTCGGCCGGGAAGTCATCGAAGTCACCACGTTCCGTGGCAATGCCACCGAAGCCGACAGCGATGACGATGATGAACGACGCTCCAACGAACACGGCCTGCTGCTGCGCGACAACGTCTATGGCACCATGGAAGAAGATGCGCTGCGCCGCGATTTCACGATCAACGCCCTCTACTACAGCATGGAAGATTTCAGCGTTATCGATTTCACCGGTGGCGCCGCGGATCTGCGTGAACGCCGGCTGTCGTTGATCGGCGATCCGGAAACACGCTACCGGGAAGATCCGGTCCGCATGCTGCGGGCCATTCGTTTTGCGGCCAAGCTCGACTTCAGCCTGGCGCCGGAAACGGAAGCCCCGATTCGCGAACTGGCACCGCTGCTGACTCATATTCCGCCGGCCCGCCTGTTCGATGAAGTGCTCAAGCTGTTCTCCGCCGGTTACGGGGCCACCACCTACGACCTGCTTCAGGCCTATGGCCTGTTCGCACCGCTGTTCCCGGCCACCGCGGTCGCCATTGAACACGGCGAGCCGGACGGCGTGATCCGCCGCGCGCTGGAGAACACCGACCGCCGCATCAACCAGGGTAAGTCCGTTACACCTTATTTCATGTATGCCGCGTTGATCTGGCCGGCTCTGCAGGCCGAGTGGAAGCGCCGTCAGGATCAAGGCGAGGCAGCCCAACCGGCCCTGCATGCCGCCATCGCCCGCGTGATTGGGCAGCAGGTGCAAGCGACCGCCATTCCGCGTCGCTTCTCCGGCCCCATGAAAGAAATCTGGGAACTGCAGATGCGCCTGCCCCGTCGCAACGGCAAGCGCGCCTTTGCGACGCTGGAACATCCACGCTTCCGGGCCGCCTACGATTTCCTGCTGGTGCGTGAAGCCGCCGGCGAGGATACCGAAGGCCTCGGACAATGGTGGACCGATTTCCAGAATGCCGATGAGCGCGGTCGCGAGAACATGCTGTCGGAGCTGGGCCCGGCCGGCCCCCGCAACCGGCGCCGCAAGCGTCGCAAAAAGCCCCAGTCCAAGGACTGACCATGGGTATGGTTGACGCCTACATCGGACTGGGCAGCAACCTGGCCGATCCGCTGAGCCAGCTGGCCGGCGCCCTGGCGCGGCTGGCGGCCCTGCCCCGGACGCACCTCGTCGCCCAATCCCCTTTCTATGCCAGCCGCCCGGTGGGCCCCCAGGATCAGCCCGATTTCGTAAACGGCGCCGTCCACCTGCAAACCGAACTCGCCCCCCTGGAACTGCTGGACGCCCTGCAGAGCATCGAGCAGGCCCACCAGCGCGAACGCATCCAACGCTGGGGGCCGCGTACGCTGGACCTGGACCTGCTGATCTACGGCACCCAGACCATCAACAACGACCGACTGACCGTTCCCCATGTCGAGCTGGTCAACCGGGATTTTGTCCTGCAGCCCCTGCTGGATCTGTCCCCGAACCTGCAACTGCCGGATGGCCGCCGCGTCGCCGACCTGCGCCAACAGTGCGTGGACAACGGATTACGCCGCCTCCACCCTGTCCCGGGCAGCCTTGCCTCCTCAGGGGGTGACGATTAATCTAGGGACTTCCCCGGACAATCCCGGCGCCTCCTCCATAATCCACCCATAAGGCAAGGATTCTATGGCTGTCACCATCAACACGCTGCGTGAACGCAAGCAGAACCACGAAACCTTTTCCGTACTGACGGCATACGATGCCACTTTCGCCCAATTGATCAGCGAAGCCGGTGTTGATGTCATGCTGATTGGCGATTCCCTGGGCATGGTGTTGCAGGGGAACGACAGTACGATTCCGGTGACCATGGAAGATATGTGTTACCACACCCGCGCCGTCGCCAAGGGCAACCGGGGCGCACTGATCATGGCGGACATGCCGTTCATGAGTTATGGCACCACCGAAGCCGCCCTGGAGAATGCAGCCGCCCTGATGCGCGCCGGCGCCCACATGCTCAAGCTGGAAGGGACCGACTGGATGAAAGACACCATCCATGCCCTCAGCGAGCGCGGCGTCCCGGTTTGCGCCCACCTGGGCCTGACGCCGCAGTTCGTGAACAAGTTTGGCGGTTTCAAGGTGCAGGGTCGCGGTGACGCCCAGGCGGACGCCATGGTCGAGCACGCGCGCCTGCTGGTGGATGCCGGCGCCGACGTCATCCTGCTGGAATGCGTGCCGGCGGCGCTGGCGAAACGCATTACCGAGAGCGTCAACGCACCGGTGATCGGCATCGGCGCCGGCTCGGACACCGACGGCCAGGTCCTGGTCATGCACGACATGCTGGGAGCCACCACGGGCCGCACGCCGCGGTTCGTCAAGAATTTCCTGGCGGAGGCCGACTCGATCCAGGGCGCTTTCGAGGCCTACGTCGCCGCCGTCCGGGACAGACGCTTTCCTGCTGAGGAGCACACGTTCAAGTCATGAGAACGGTACACACCATCAAGGAGCTCCGCGCGCTTCTGAACAGCCATCGCCAGCACGGCCACCGTGTTGGCCTGGTGCCCACCATGGGCAACCTGCACGCCGGCCATATTTCGCTGGTGGAAAAGGCGCTGTTACAGGCCGATGTGGTGGTCACAAGCATCTTCGTCAATCCGATGCAGTTCGGCGCTGGCGAGGATCTGGAAACCTACCCGCGCACCCTGCGGGAAGACCAGGAAAAACTCGAGGCGGCCGGCAATCACATCGTGTTCGCCCCCAGCGTCGAAGAGGTCTATCCGCATGGTCTGGTCCAGCAGACCCAGGTCTCGGTCCCAGTGGTTAGCGAAGGCCATTGCGGTGCCAGTCGGCCGGGCCATTTCGACGGCGTATCCACCGTCGTCTCCATGCTGTTCAACATGGTCCAGCCCGATGTGGCAGTATTCGGCGAGAAAGACTTCCAACAGCTAGCCGTGATTCGCAAGATGGTCGCCGACCTGTTCATGCCGGTGGAGATTGTCGGCGCGCCGACCCACCGCGAAGACGACGGCCTCGCCCGCAGCTCCCGCAACGGCTACCTGAACGAACAGGAGCGGGCCATCGCCCCCACACTGTTCCAGACGCTGCAGGCCACTGCCCAGGCGCTGAAGGACGGCGACCGCGACTTCGCCACGCTGGAGAGCGACGCGCAAACCCGCCTGACCGAAGCCGGCTTCCGGCCGGACTACTACAACATCGTAAACAGCCTAACGCTGAAGCCGGCAAAGAAGGACGACACACAGATCACCATCCTCGCTGCCGCCTTTCTGGGAACCACTCGACTGATCGACAACCTATCCATTCATCGCTAGTCGCGGGGTCGGGTCAGCAACGATCCGGCGCCGTAACGGCAACCCACCAGGGAGAGGACATGAGCACGAGCAAGCCAGGCCTGACCGAAAAACCGGAATGGAAAACCCTGATCGACCATCAGGCCAGCCTCAAAGACACGCACATGCGGGATCTGTTCGACCAGGACCCGGAGCGTTTCCAGAACTACTTCACCACCGCCGCCGGCATCTCCCTGGACTATTCGAAGAACCTGATCACCCGCGAGACCATGCCCCACCTGATGGCGCTGGCCCGGGCCTGCAAGGTGCCGGAACAGATCGAAGCCATGTTCCGCGGCGACAACATCAACACCAGCGAAAACCGCCCGGCCCTGCACACGGCCCTGCGCAACCTGAGTGATGAACCGATGCGCGTCGGCGACCAGGACATCATGCCGGAAGTCCGCTCAACGCTGGCGCGAATGGAAGAGTTCGTGTGGCGCATTCGCAGCACCCAGTGGCGCGGGTTCACCAACAAACCGTTTACCGACGTGGTCAGTATCGGCATCGGCGGCTCTTTCCTCGGCCCCAAACTGGTATCTGCTGCGCTCAAACCTTACTGGCACGGCCGCCTGAACTGTCACTACGTGGCCAACATCGACGGTAGCCACATCACCGAAGTCCTACGCCACATCAATCCGGAAACCACCCTGTTCCTGATCCAGTCCAAGTCCTTCAAGACCCAGGAAACGCTGGAAAACACCAAGGTGGCCCGGGAATGGTTCCTGCACAACGGTGGTGACGAAGCCCTGATCTCCAAACACTTCGTCGCGGTCACCGCCAACGAAAAAGAAGCCATCGATTTCGGCATCGCCGAGGAAAACATCTTTCCCATGTGGGACTGGGTCGGCGGTCGCTACTCGCTGTGGTCGGCTATCGGTCTACCCACCGCGCTCACCATCGGCATGGAAAACTTCCGCTCGCTGCTGTCCGGCGCCCACGCCATGGACCAGCACTTCAAGAACGCGCCGCTGGAAGAAAACCTGCCGGTCATCCTGGCGCTGCTCGGCATCTGGTACGGCAACTTCTGGGGCGCCGACGCCCACGCCATCCTGCCGTACGACCATTACCTCCGGGGCCTGCCGGCTCACCTGCAGCAGCTGGACATGGAAAGTAACGGCAAGTGCGTCACCCACGATGGCACGTCCGTGAATTACGAGACCGGCCCGATCATCTGGGGCGGCGCCGGCGCCAACGGCCAGCACGCCTATCACCAGCTGCTGCACCAGGGCACCCGCATGTCACCGGCGGACTTCATCATCCCGCTGCGGACCCATAACCCGGTGGCCACGCACCACGCCATCCTGTTTGCCAACTGCCTGAGTCAGGCCCAGGCGCTGATGCGCGGCAAGAATCTCGACGAGGCGCGGGCGGAACTGCGCGATCAGGGACTGGATGAAGCCGCCATCGAAAAGCTGGCGCCGCATAAAGTGATCCCGGGCAACAAACCGTCGAACACCATCCTGTTCGAGCGCAGCACACCGCGCACGGTGGGTGCCCTGGTCGCGCTTTACGAGCACAAGACGTTCGTTCAGGGTGCAATCTGGGATGTGGATTCGTTCGATCAGTGGGGCGTGGAGCTGGGTAAACAGCTGGGGCAGGCTATCCTCGACCGCCTGCTCGCCTCCAGCGATGACAAGCAGACCGACAGCTCAACCGACGGCCTGATCGATCTGTTCCGACGCAAGCACAAAGACGACGCCTGACGCCTGGCGTCCAGTTGGAAACGCTCAGGGGCGCGGTGAAATCGCCCGCCCCTGCCAGCTAAAGGGGATGGGCCACAGCTTCTGGTCCCCGGTGTATTCGGCCCAGAGCTGCTGGTAGGTCCTGTTCTTTTGCGGATGCTCAACGGCCGGGGCAATTTCAGCCAGAGGCCGCAGCACAAACGCGTTGGTGAGGATTTCGCCGCGCGGCAACTCCACACCATCGATCACACCCACCCGGTCATCGTAGGTCAGGATATCCAGATCCAGCGTGCGCGGACTGAATTTCGGCATGCCGGGCCGGCGCCCGTTGTCCACTTCCAGGCCCTTGAGAAAGCGCGACAGCGTGGCAATGGATTCCCCGGTGCGAATCCCAACCACCAGATTGTAAAAGGGGCTCCCGTCGAAGCCGACCGACTCACTCTCGTAGACGGACGACACGGCGAACAGCTCGTAACGCTCGGACAGGGCGTTCAGCGCCGCCAGCACGTGGCGCTCACGGTCCACATTGCTGCCGATACCGAGGTAGACGGTCGCTGCAAAAGACACTAACGCGCTCCCCTCTCGATGCGCACCCCGACACTTCGGGCATCCGGAACGGCGCCCGGTTTGCGCAGGCGCAGACTCAGCCAATTGACGCCGTGGCGCTTGCGAATCTCGGCGGCCAGGGATTCCGCAGCGGCCTCCAGCAGTCTGGGCTGATTGTCCCGGAACCACTGGCGGATGGTTTCGCTGGCAGCGGCATAATCCAGCGCGTCCGCGACATCGTCGCTGACGCCAGGCGCCCGATTATCCCAGGCCATTTCCAGATCGATTTCCAAGCGCTGCAGGATGTGCCGCTCCCATTCGTAGTCACCGATCACGGTTTCCACGACGAGCCCTTCGATAAATACCGTGTCTGTCACGGGTAAGTCGCCCTCATTAAAAACTTGCGGCCTGCCTCACATTCCCATTAACGTGATTTCAGACCATTCTCCGACGCACGCACGACGTGCGGGGGAGCGATTCTCGCACAATCGACTGTTCGACGTCTCTGCCCATGCCCGAAACCGCACTGACTGTGATCACCGGTATCTTCGCCTACCTCATGGGCTCGATCCTGTTTGCACCGCTGATCTGCCGCCTTTGGCGATTGCCGGATCCACGAGCCCTGGGCTCCGGCAATCCCGGCGCCACCAATGTCTATCGTGCCGGCGGTTGGCTGCCTGCCCTGGTCACGCTGGCGCTGGATGCCCTCAAGGGCGCTATCCCGGTCTGGATAGGCACCGCTTTTGATCTCGGCCCGGTCGCACTGGCCGTCGTTGCTCTGTGCGCGGTCACCGGCCACATGCTTCCCCTGTTTGCCCGCTTCCAGGGCGGCAAGGGCGTGGCCACCGCACTGGGTGCCGGCCTCGCTCTGGCGCCGCTCACCACCGTGATTCTGGCCAGCCTGTGGAGCCTGATGATGTGGCGCTGGCATATTTCGTCGCTGGCGTCCGTGACTGCGGCCGTTGCCGGCCCCATCATCAGTACGCTGCTGGAACCTGACGCCCTGCCCCTGTTCGGGCTCCTGACCCTGCTGATCCTCGTGCGTCACCGGGACAATCTGATCCGCCTGGCGCAGCGCCGGGAACCGCCGGTGTAAGTCCCGACTTACTCTTTCAAACCGTTAACGCAGGGTGTTTCCAGTGACGGCAATGTATTCATCGGCCAGCGCGGAACCGCCACAATCCGGTCCCCGTCCCGCTGCCCGGCCAGCAGCCGCTGACAGCCGGCATAGGCAATCATCGCCCCATTATCGGTGCAGAACTCCGGCCGGGCGTAGAACACTTCGGCCCCCAGCTTTCCAACCATGGCCTCCAGGGCCGCCCGCAGACGCCGATTGGCACTGACGCCCCCGGCCACCACCAGACGCTTGCAGCCCGACGCTTCCAGCGCACGGCGGCATTTGATCGCCAGGGTATCGACCACCGCGCTTTCGAACGCCAACGCGATATCGGCCCGGGTCTGGTCATCCAGACCGCCATTGGCCTCGGCGTCATTCACCGTGTTGAGCGTGTAGGTCTTCAGGCCGCTGAAGCTGAAATCCAGCCCCGGCCGGTCGGTCATTGGGCGCGGAAACCGGTAGCGACCTTCCCGGCCCTGCTCGGCCAGCTTCGCCACGCGCGGACCGCCCGGGTAGTCCAGCCCAAGCATCTTGGCGGTCTTGTCGAACGCTTCGCCGGCAGCATCGTCCACGGACTCGCCCAGCAATTCGTACTGCCCGATGCCGTCGACCCGAACCAACTGCGTGTGGCCGCCGGAGACCAGCAGGGCCACAAACGGAAACGCCGGCGGATTGTCTTCCAGCATCGGCGCCAACAGGTGCCCTTCCATGTGGTGGACGCCCAGCACCGGAATATCCAGCGCCATCGCCAGCGCATGTGCCACCGAACCACCGACCATCAGCGCGCCGATCAGCCCCGGACCCGCGGTGTAGGTGACCGCGTCCAGATCGTGACGGGTACAGCCGGCCTCGGCCAGCACCTGGTCACACAGCGGCAGCAGCTTGCGGACGTGATCCCGGGAGGCAAGCTCCGGCACCACACCGCCATAGTCGGCGTGCATGTCGATCTGACTGAACAGCGCATGGGACAGCAGGCCACGCTCGTTATCGAACAGCGCGACACCGGTTTCATCGCAAGAGGTCTCGATTCCAAGAACCAGCATATTGAACTTCCACAAGGGCGCCCCTATATACGGGGCAGGTAAAAATGACGCCGTATTTTACCAGATCAGGGCCAGCGCGGCCGCTGTGGTTTTCCCTGGCCTGTCGCGGCCGTGATGATCGAATTGAACGCTTTACAACCAGCCAGATAAGACGCTATCATTGCCGCCCTTAAGGAGCCTCTGATCAACTCCGAATCACCTCTGCGTGCTCTGAAGGCTGTGGCTGCAAGGCGTGGCTCGCCGGTAATGGCCGTAGCCCTTGCCAAGAGTCGCAACGCAGCAGATGCAGCCTTCAGAGCGCGCCCTGCGGGGCATTCAGAGCGACCCACACTCCGCGTTGCGACTTTTTGAAAGGCAACCAGCCTTACTGCAAAGTCGCGCCTTGATTGTGAATCGCTCTGAATGCCAGAGGGGATCCGGAGTTGATCAGAGGCTCCTTGAATCTGCGCTGGTCGAGTTTTAGACAATTCTCGTCTGATCTGCGCGAGATCAAACGAATCATCAGCGCCAGGCACGGGCCTTGAGCCCGCGCGGGAACTGAACTCAAACCGAATCGATCTTAAAGGTAGGTGATTTTCGAATGCCAGCTGTTAAAGTGAAAGAGAATGAGCCATTCGACGTAGCGCTGCGTCGCTTCAAGCGGTCTTGTGAAAAGGCCGGCATTCTGTCCGAAGTGCGTCGTCGTGAGCACTACGAGAAGCCGACTGCCGTTCGTAAGCGTAAAGCTGCCGCTGCCGTCAAGCGCCATCTCAAGAAGCTTCAGCGGGAACAGCGCAAGTTCGAGCGTCTGTACTGAGTTTCAGACCGCCCGGATTTGCCGCTTCACACCCCTGACCGGCACGCCGGTCAGGGGTGCATGCATCCGATGCCGTCGAGGCCCTGCTTCGGCGGCATTTTTTGGCTTGTGGGTGCCCTCTTTTCGTCCTGACTCCGCGCCATAGCAAAGCGCAATGACCCCGCTCACGGGCCAACTGGCAACCCGAGCGATTTGGTCTAGTCTCTTGATGCTGAGTTTTACAACGCCGGAGATGTCATGAGCGGCCTGATCCCTCAACGCTTTATCGATGAGCTTCTGGACCGGGTTGACCTGGCCGAGCTGATTGGAAGCCGGATCACACTGAAGAAGGCCGGCGGTAACTACAAGGCCCGCTGCCCCTTCCACGACGAAAAGACGCCATCGTTCAACGTTCGCCCTGACAAGGGGTTCTATCACTGCTTTGGCTGCGGCGCCCATGGCGACGCCATCAGCTTCGTCCGCGAATACGACAATCTGGGATTCACCGAAGCCGTCGAGGAACTGGCACGTCGCATGGGCCTGGAAGTGCCCTACGACAAAGCGGCCCGCCAGGAAATGCAGCAGGTGCGGACGCTGACGGATGCCCTGGAGTTTGCCAACCAGTTCTATCGCGACGCCCTGAACCAGCCGGGCGCCGCCCTGGCGAGGGACTATCTGCGCCAACGCGGTCTCGATGCGGCCACAATCGAACAGTATCAGATCGGTTTCGCCCCGGGTGACGGCGCTGCCCTGCATCAAGCGGCCGAGCCGGCGCTGCGCGGACCGCTGATCGAAACCGGCACGGTGTCGGACAAATACGGACGACCGCGGGATCTGTTCCGCAACCGGATCATGTTCCCGATCCGCAATACGCGGGGTCGCACGATCGCGTTCGGCGGCCGCACACTGGGCGACGACAAGGCGAAGTACATCAACTCGCCGGAATCGGACGTGTTTCACAAGAGCCGGGAAATCTACGGCCTGTTTGAAGCACAGAAAAGCCTCCGGCGACTGGACCGCCTGCTGGTGGTCGAGGGCTATATGGACGTCATCGCCCTCGCCCAGCACGGCATCCATGAAGCAGTGGCGACATTGGGTACCGCCACGAACCAGGACAGCCTGCAGGCGCTGCTGCGCCATGTTCGGCACGTGGTGTTCTGCTTCGATGGCGACAACGCCGGCTTCCGGGCCGCCGATCGTGCCATGGACAACGCCCTGGAACTGATGGCAGACGGTCTGCACCTGCAGTTCCTGATGCTGCCCGAAGGCGAGGACCCGGACACGCTGGTCCGCAAGGAAGGCGCCGAAGCCTTCCGCCAGAGAATTGAGGGCGCCGCGCCACTGTCGCGCTTCCTGCTCGATCGGCAGAGCGAGGGCCTGGACCTGAACCTGCCGGAGCATCGCGGGGAGCTGCGGGCACGGGTCGAGCCGCTGCTCAACAAGATGCCGCGCAGCACGCTGCGCGATGCCATGTGGCACGAAATGATGCGCCTGTGTGGCCGCCGCGAATGGCAGCCACGACGGGATGGCAATGGCAACAAGGGGAAAGGCTTCCGGGGTAAAGGATTCAAGGGCCCGGAGCGCATCAGCGAAGAACCCGTTGAAGTCCGCCTGAGCCGAGACAGCAGCCTCAGCCTCGCCCTGATCGAAGCGCCGGATCTGGCCGAAGAAGTGCTGGAAGCCGCTCGCCAGGATCGCAGCCTGCGACAATCAGGCCGCCTGGCGCACTGGATTCGCGAGTCGAATCTGAAGCAACACCGGGACGTCATTACCGCGCTGGCTTTTGACAGTCGGGCCCGGTCACAGTTTTACCACCTGTTCGACGGCATCGAGCATGTCCCCGAACGGGAGAACACCATCGCCTCGGCCAGGGAAATCCTGACACCGAACCGGGAAGCCGTTCGAAAGCAGAGAATCGCAGCGCTGATCAAGCGCAAGGCCGCCGGCGAGTTTACCGCGGAAGATCACCGCGAACTGAAGCGCCTGAGCAGTGGTGAAGGCGGTTGAACCTTTTCGCAAATGCCCAATCGAAAGGCATTGTGGAGGTTACTTACTGGGGTTTCTCTTGAAACAGGGAGGCCGTGCCACAACTTAAGCTTTGTGGCAGAGAATTTGAGCGACAGCTATAATGGCTGTTTATCTTTTCATCTTTTTACCAGCGAGTCCATAGGGTGTCTATGTCAGGCAGCAATTCGCAGAAGTCCCGTTTGAAAGATCTCATTGCCCGCGGCAAAGAGCAAGGTTACCTGACCTACGCCGAAGTCAATGACCACTTGCCTGAGGATATAGCGGATCCGGATCAGGTGGAAGACATCATCCGGATGATTAACGACATGGGCATCCAGGTATCCGAGGAAGCCCCGGATGCCGATACGCTGCTCATGACCGATGGCGACACCGCAGCAGATGAAGCGGCGGCGGCGGAAGCGGCCGCGGCGCTGGCTGCCGTGGAAACCGACGCTGGCCGCACGACGGACCCGGTGCGCATGTACATGCGCGAAATGGGCACCGTCGAGCTGCTGACCCGCGAAGGTGAGATCGTGATTGCCAAGCGCATCGAGGAAGGTATCCGCGATGTGATGGCTGCGATTGCGCACTTCCCTGGTACGGCTGCCACTGTCATTCAGGCTTACGACCGCATTATCGAGAACGAAGGCCGGCTGAGCGACATCGTCACCGGCTTCCTCGACCCGGACGACGCCGAGCCCTTCATGGGCGAGGACACCAGCAGCACCAATGACGAGTCCGCGTCCTCCAGCGATGACGACGACGATTCCGAGGAAGAAACCGACAACGGTCCGGATCCGGAAGAAACCCGCCTGCGCTTCGAACTGCTGCGTGAAAAGCTGGACGTTGCCGAGAAGGCGCTTGAGAAGCACGGTCGGGATTCCGAGAAAGCCCAGGACGCCCTGAACGAG
The DNA here is from genome assembly GCF_003789045.1 of Marinobacter sp. R17. Taxonomy (NCBI): domain Bacteria; kingdom Pseudomonadati; phylum Pseudomonadota; class Gammaproteobacteria; order Pseudomonadales; family Marinobacteraceae; genus Marinobacter; species Marinobacter sp. R17. The sequence goes on from NZ_RHGZ01000030.1 coordinate 41,255, forward strand.
CTGGGACAGGTCTTCGCGCCGTTCAAGCTGGCCAACAAGGCCTTCGAAGAACTGGTGAACGTCATTCGCTCCACCAACGAGGCGGTTCGCGAGAACGAGCGCGCCATCATGGCCATCTGTGTGCGCGAAAGCCGCATGCCGCGCAAGGACTTCATCAAGTCCTTCCCGGGCAACGAGACCAATCTGGCCTGGGCCGAAGAGGCCGCCAAAGCCAAGGGTGCCCACGCTGAGCGGATTGCCGAGCGCCTGGACGAAATCGTACGGATGCAGAAACGCATTGCGAACGTCCAGAATGACGTCAACCTGACCGTTCCGGAAATCAAGGAAATCAACCGCCGCGTGTCCATTGGTGAGGCCAAGGCCCGCCGAGCCAAGAAGGAAATGGTTGAGGCCAACCTGCGTCTGGTCATCTCCATCGCCAAGAAGTACACCAACCGCGGTCTGCAGTTCCTGGATCTGATCCAGGAAGGCAACATCGGCCTGATGAAGGCGGTGGACAAGTTCGAATACCGTCGTGGTTACAAGTTCTCGACCTACGCCACCTGGTGGATTCGTCAGGCGATCACCCGCTCCATCGCGGACCAGGCCCGGACCATCCGGATCCCGGTTCACATGATCGAAACGATCAACAAGCTCAACCGGATTTCCCGCCAGATGCTGCAGGAAATGGGTCGCGAACCGACGCCGGAAGAGCTGGGTGAGCGCATGGAAATGCCGGAAGACAAGATCCGCAAGGTCCTGAAGATCGCCAAAGAGCCGATCTCCATGGAAACCCCGATCGGTGACGATGAAGACTCCCACCTGGGCGATTTCATCGAGGACATCCAGGCGCTGTCGCCGGTGGATTCCGCCACGGCCGAAGGCCTGCGCGAAGCCACCCGCTCCGTCCTGGCCGGCTTGACCGCGCGGGAATCCAAGGTGCTGCGGATGCGTTTCGGTATCGAGATGAACACCGACCACACGCTGGAAGAAGTCGGCAAGCAGTTCGACGTCACCCGCGAGCGGATCCGTCAGATCGAAGCCAAGGCCCTGCGCAAGCTGCGTCATCCTTCGCGCTCCGATCACCTGCGCGGCTTCATCGACGACCACAACTCCTGATCGAGCTTTCGCCGGGCCGCCCTCGCGGCCCGCGCAACAAGCTCTGGCGGGCGCCCTGTACGATGAGTATAATGGCGCCCGTTTTTAGTTTCCCTCCGGGCCTTTAGCTCAGTTGGTTAGAGCAGTCGACTCATAATCGATTGGTCGCTGGTTCAAGTCCAGCAAGGCCCACCATTTCCCGCTCTCATCAGATCTCCCCTGTGCATGCGAGCATAACTTGGCCGCTTTGGCCAATCTTTGGTAGCGATTGCGAGATTAAATGTCCGCAGAAATTTGGGAAGCCAAAACCTCGACAGCAACAAGGCTATAACCCTGCGATACGGCGAGGAATGGGGTATGAGGCGGAGTTCCATAAAAAGGGGTCAACACCTATCGCTTTGCACATTTACCGCCGAATAGAATGTTCCTACTCGATACAAGGACTCTCGGTGATCAACCCCTGATAGGGAGTTGCTAATTATCAGTCAGATTGGCTTCCGATTTTGACTGCAAAGTCGTATACAAGAATTGCTCCTGAATCTTGGACTGTTGAGCTTGGCCAACACCAGACATCGGGCAAGGAACTCCGCTCAAGCTCAAAGACCGCCAACATAAGTAGCAGCCTATCTTGCGATCTTATCGCTGGCACAACCGATGCCAAAAGATTCAAATCCAAGCCGAAAATCTCGACTACAAACCGAGCCGGAGAACCTTCAAAACTTCCAGAAGGCGTCACCTCTTCGTCGTACCGGATGAAGCCCAGTATATGGCCGTTTTTATCTGACTGAGGCTCTGTAAACCTATCAGTCCCTTGTATTGCTACTAGGCCCGGTAGATGCGTCAAATCTACACCGTCATTCATCGTTATTGAGACAGGATGGGTAATAAGACAACGGCCAGACACCGCCACTGCCTTTTCGTAGGTTTTGTCTGGCGAAAGAGCAGGCCTCATGTTTCTCAGCTCAATTTGGTCTACCCGGACATCAAGTTCGATAGTAGCTTCCATTTCAACATCCCCATCTCCCGTTCCAGTCGATTACAGCATGCTTACAGCTCCTGAAACCAGCGCTCTTCCGAAGTTGAGGCATTATCCTTCTGGGCAATACCGTGACGCGCCTCAGCCAGTTGGATAACCTCGGATCGAATAGTACTTTCACCGACCACCAAGGACGAACAGGACTGCGGAATCACGCGACCTTGATCCAAGACAGCTTCCTTTTGAACTCAGGAAAAAACCGTCGCGCTCTGCTCGTTAAACCTCTTATTTATGGTTTCGATCTCACTGCCTAAGTCGGTGTCCAGAATCATTGAACCACTACAAAGCATCTGTCAACTATCAAGCCTGAGGAGACGCCAAACCCACCCCATCAAACGGCGTTGCCATCAACGTATCCAGCAGCGCCTGCCCGGCAACGGACAATCCGCGCTCCGACGACTGCAGCACGCCGATCGGCCGCTCGATCACCGGATCTCTCAGTGGCAGGCAGCGCGCCCCCAGGGCCTGCATCTGGCCGATGCACAAGGCCGGTACGGCGCTGACGCCCAGGCCGGCGGAGACCATTCGGCCGACCGTTGAAAGCTGGTGGCTTTCGAGTTCGACGGGCAATGTCTGGCCCTGAGCGGCCAATGTCTCTTCCAGCATATATCGCACGGCCGACGGGCGTTGGAGCGCAATGAAGGGTTCTTTCAGGAGCTGGTCCCAGGCCAGATCGTGACTCTCCGCCAGCGGCGAGTCCGACGGTACAACAGCGACGAAACGATCCATATAGAGCGGCGTAAAGGTCAGCCGTGAGGCGGCTGCAGGCTCGAAGGCAATGCCCAGTTCGACCTGTCCAATCTGGACCCGGTCGATGACGTCTTCGTTGATGACATCCTGGATGGTCACACTGATCTTGGGGTAGCGGGCCCGGAAATCCTTGAGGATGCCGGGCAGCAGGTTGCCGGCAAAGGACGGCATGGCCGCTACGGTCACACGACCCAGCTCCAGTTCGAAGCGCTGACGGATCTCGTCCCGGGCGTTGTCCCAGTCCGCCATCAGGCGGCGCGCCAGGGGTAACAGCGCCTCCCCTTCGGGTGTTAGACGAACGTTCCGGGTGGTCCGGCTGAACAGGGCGCCGCCGAGGCTCTCTTCCAGTGCCTTGATCGACAGGCTGAGCGCGGACTGGGACAGATGCAGCCGTTCGCACGCCTGGGCAAAACTCAAGGTCTGGGCTACCGCCAGGAAAGCCCGAAGTTGTTTCACCGTCATGCGATCACCCCGCTGCTAACTGATTGACCTCATTGTATTGCCGGCCTTTTGTTTTATAAAACCAATCAATTCATCAATATTACAAACTTAACAAATCAACGGCAGGCCGCGAGACTCTGTGCAATACAGCAACAATAAAACAGAGGAGGCGGCACTATGGCCGGTTTCGATAAACGCGTGAGCTCCTATGAAGAGGCGATGGCCGGCCTGGAAGACGGCATGACCTTGCTCGCCGGTGGCTTCGGGCTCTGCGGCATCCCGGAAAACCTCATCGCCGAGATAAAACGCAAGGGCACCCGCGACCTGACCGTGGCCTCCAACAACTGTGGCGTCGACGGCTTTGGCCTGGGCCTGCTGCTGGAAGATCGCCAGATCCGCAAGATGGTTGCGTCCTATGTGGGCGAAAACGCGCTGTTCGAGAAGCAGTTGCTGGACGGCGACCTGGAAGTGGAACTCACTCCCCAGGGCAATCTCGCCGAGCGCATGCGCGCCGCCGGCGCGGGCATTCCCGCCTTTTACACCGCCACCGGTTACGGCACCCGCATCGCCGACGGCAAGGAGACCCGCCTGTTCGGGGATCGCCATTACGTTCTGGAAGAGGCTCTGCCCGGCGATTTCGCCATTGTGAAGGGCTGGAAAGCCGACACCTACGGCAACGTCATCTACCGCCATACCGCTCGCAACTTCAATCCGCTCGTCGCCATGGCGGGCAAGGTCACGGTGGTCGAAGTGGAAGAGATCGTCGCTCCCGGCGAACTGGATCCCGCCGCAATCCACACGCCCGGCATTTACGTGGACCGACTGATCTGCGGGACGTTCGAGAAGCGGATCGAGAAGCGGACCGTCCGCGGCTGAGCCGCCTGAAACGTCCATTTTCCGCCGCCCCAATCAGAACAAGAGGAACAGACCATGGCACTGACCCGCGAACAGATGGCGCAACGCGTCGCCGCCGAACTGGAAGACGGCTTCTACGTCAATTTGGGCATTGGCATCCCGACGCTGGTGGCCAATTATGTCCCCGCCGGCATCGAGGTGATGCTTCAGTCCGAGAACGGCCTGCTCGGCATGGGCCCGTTCCCCACCGAGGAACAGGTCGATCCGGACATGATCAACGCCGGCAAGCAGACCGTGACGGCCCAGCCGGGCGCTTCCATTGTCGATTCCGCCGACTCCTTCGCGATGATCCGGGGCGGCCACGTCGACCTGACCGTGCTGGGTGCCTTTGAAGTGGACGTCCAGGGCAACATCGCCTCCTGGATGGTGCCGGGCAAACTGGTGAAAGGCATGGGCGGCGCCATGGATCTGGTGGCCGGGGCCGAGAACATCATCGTCACCATGACCCATGCGTCCAAGTCCGGTGAACCCAAGTTGCTGCAGGCATGCACCCTGCCCCTGACCGGCGCGGGTTGCATCAAGCGTGTGCTGACGGATCTGGCCTACATCGAGATCGAGAACGGCCAGTTTGTCCTCAAGGAACGGGCACCCGGGGTGAGTGTCGAGGAAATCATCCGGAAGACCGGCGGCGAGCTGGTGGTCCCCGACTCTGTGCCGGAGATGACCGTCGCCGGATAACCGGTTTTCCAGACGACAGAACCACCCAAGCCCCGCCTGCGGGGCTTTCTTGGTTTCGTCACCCCTGTCTTTGCGAGTCCGAATAACGTCACAAACACAATAAACGGAGTATCCATTCAATGCTCAATCGCGCATCGAAACCCTTCGTCCGGCTGGTCGAACGCTACCTGCCTGATCCCTTCATTTTCGTTCTGCTACTGACCCTGGTGGTCTTCGTCGCCGCCATGGGCGTGGAAGGTCAGTCGCCTGAGGCCGTCGTCACCATGTGGGGTAACGGCTTCTGGAACCTGCTTACGTTCTCCATGCAGATGCTGCTGGTGCTGATCAGCGGCTACATGCTGGCCAACACGCCGCTGGTGAAAGGCATCCTGGACCGGATCGCCGGCCTGGCCCGGTCCCCCGGGCAGGCTATCCTCCTGGTTACTTTCGTCGCCCTCACCGCCAGCTGGATCAACTGGGGCTTCGGCCTGGTGGTCGGCGCCCTGTTTGCGAAGGCACTGGCCCGTCGTATCCAGGTGCACTACCCGCTGCTGATTGCCAGTGCCTACTCGGGCTTCATCGTCTGGCACGGCGGTCTGGCCGGCTCCATTCCACTGACCATCGCCACCGAGGGTCATTTCGCCGAGGACATGATCGGTGTAATTGGCACCGGCGAGACCATTTTTTCCTTCTTTAACCTGGCGATCGTGGTGGCGCTGTTTGTCCTCGTCCCGATCGTGAACCGCCTGATGCTCCCGCCACAGAGCGAGAGCATCTTCGTGGATCCGAAAAAACTGGACGACGGTAGCGACGAAGCGGTCTCCATCACCCGTCCGGCGGAACACCTGGAAAACAGCCGTCTGCTGGCGTGGCTGGTCGGTTTTGCCGGCCTGGCGTTTACCTTCCAGTATTTCGTCAAAGACGGCGGGCTGAACCTGAACATCGTGAACTTCATGTTCCTGTTCCTCGCCATCATCCTGCACCAGACCCCACGCCGCCTGCTCATCAGCCTGAATGAAGCGATCAGCGGCGGAGCCGGCATCGTCATCCAGTTCCCGTTCTATGCGGGCATCATGGCGATCATGACCCAGTCCGGTCTGGCCGGGACCATTTCCAGCGGTTTCGCCTCGATTGCCAGCGCCGACACCCTGCCGTTCTGGAGCTTTATTAGTGCGGGCGTGGTCAACATCTTCGTACCGTCCGGTGGCGGCCAGTGGGCCGTGCAGGCTCCGGTGATGATTCCGGCCGCCCAGCAGCTGGGCGCCGATATTCCCCGTGTCGCCATGGCCGTGGCCTGGGGCGATGCCTGGACCAACCTGCTGCAGCCCTTCTGGGCGTTGCCGGTACTGGCCATCGCCGGCCTGAAAGCCAAGGACATCATGGGCTACTGCCTGTTGCTGCTGATCATTACCGGTGTATTGATCAGCCTTGGGCTGACGTTCCTGTAGGCCTTGCCCTCCAAGCCATCAAAGCCCCGCACGGCGGGGCTTTTTTGTGGGCATCAGTTGGGACTGGAGAAGCGCGCCCGATAATCGGTGGGCAGGATCGACAGGTACTTGCGGAAGGTGCGACGAAGCTGCTCATCCGACGAAAAGCCGCAGCGAAAGGCGATGCTTTTCAGGGGCAATTCCGTGTCCTGCAACAGGCGGCGCGCCTTGTCGAGACGCGAGCGCTCGACAAACTCCAGGGGACTCATCCCGGTCTCCTTCTGGAACAGCCGCGTGAGATGGCGCAGGCTCATGGCGGCTTCCTCAGCCAACTCCTGGGACGTAAAGGGCGTCTCCAGATGATCCAGGATCCAGGCCTGAATGCGCCGCACGGCGGAGGACTGGGACATCTGACTGGCCAGGTCCGCACTGAACTGGGATTGCCCGCCCGGCCGCTTGAGGAAGATCACCAGATCCCGCGCCACTTCCAGCGCCAGCTTGTGACCGCAGTCCCGCTCCACAAAGGCCAGCGACAGGTCGATCGCCGCACTCACGCCGGCCGACGTCCACAGGTTGTCCTGCTGGATGAAGATCGCATCCACGTCCACCTCGATCGCCGGAAAGCGCTGCTCCAGCCGCTTCGACATGCGCCAGTGGGTGGTCGCCCGCCGGCCATCCAACAGTCCGGCTTCCGCCAGGAAGAAGGTGCCCGTACACAGCGCCGCGAACCGTTTGATCCGCGGCGCACTGGTTTTCACCCAGTCGATCACACCCTGGGCGTTGGCCATGGAGCCTTCGATATCATGGGCGCCGGCCACCAGGGCGGTATCGGGCAGATCGTCCGGATCGAGTCGCTGGGCGGCTTCCAGCGTCATGACCGTGTCGGATACCACGGGTCCGGCGATCGCGGCAGCCACCCGGATGTCATAGAACGCGGGCATTCCCTGGCTTTCCAGGTGCTTGTTAGCATAGGTGAACACCGTCAGCGGGCCGATGGCCTCCAGTGATTTGAACCCCGGATAGATGACCAGATCAACGCGGTGTCTCTGGCGTTCGGACATGCAAAACCTCTTCACTGAAGGACGGATGGCGCGCCGTGTCCAAATTTACAGGCGATGTGTCCCTGATCCGGGGCAATTCGACGGGCAGACGGCGGAAGTGTGCATTATCCTAATCGAATTGCATGGCACATCGAAATTGAGGAGAACCGACAGATGAAATCCCGCGCGGCCGTTGCCTTTGGCCCCAATAAGCCCCTGGAAATCGTTGAAGTGGACGTGGAACCACCCAAGGCGGGCGAGGTGCTGGTTCGCATTGTCGCTACCGGCGTGTGCCACACCGACGCCTACACCCTGTCCGGCGCCGACCCGGAAGGCCTGTTCCCGACCATTCTTGGTCACGAAGGCGGCGGTATCGTTGAAGCCGTCGGTGAGGGCGTGACCTCCGTCGAAGTAGGCGATCACGTGATTCCTCTCTACACCGCCGAGTGCGGCGAGTGTAAGTTCTGCAAATCCGGCAAAACCAACCTGTGCGGCTCGGTCCGGGCCACCCAGGGCAAGGGCGTGATGCCGGACGGCACCAGCCGCTTCAGCTACAAGGGCGAGCCGCTGTATCACTACATGGGCACCTCCACCTTCTCGGAATACACCGTGCTGCCGGAAGTGTCGCTGGCGAAGATTCCCAAGGAAGCGCCGCTGGACAAGGTGTGCCTGCTGGGTTGCGGCGTGACCACCGGTATCGGCGCGGTCCTGAACACCGCGAAAGTCGAGGAAGGCGCCACCGTCGCCATCTTTGGTCTGGGCGGTATCGGTCTGGCCGCGATCATCGGTGCCAAGATGGCCAAGGCCGGTCGCATCATCGCCATCGACATCAACCCGGCCAAGTTCAAGATCGCCGAAGAGCTGGGCGCCACCGACTTCGTCAACCCGAACGACTACGACAAGCCGATCCAGGAAGTCATCGTCGAGATGACCGACGGCGGCGTCGACTACTCATTCGAGTGCGTCGGCAACGTGAAGCTGATGCGCGCCGCTCTGGAGTGCTGCCATAAAGGCTGGGGCGAATCCATCATCATCGGCGTCGCCGGCGCCGGCGAGGAAATCAGCACCCGCCCGTTTCAGCTGGTCACCGGCCGGGTCTGGAAGGGCTCCGCCTTCGGCGGCGTCAAGGGCCGCACCGAACTGCCGGGTTACGTGGAAAAAGCTGAAAAAGGCGAGATCCCGCTGGACACCTTCATCACCCACAACATGAAGCTCGAAGACATCAACGAAGCGTTCGAGCTGATGCACGAAGGCAAGAGCATCCGGACGGTGATTCACTACTGATCCATCGCCCCACCCCGGGCTCCGCCTTTCGGCGGCCCGGGGCCTCTCTCCCCCAACGTTTTCCCGGCAACACTGCCCTTACCCACTTCTGTTTTATTTGGTAACCAAACGGGATTGGGCAATCCACTCGCCACACCGCCCCCCTATAATGACCCCAATCTTCGAACAGGGATGGTTCCATGAAAACATTGGGAATGCTGTTTTTTCTGTCTTTCCTCCTCGTCGGCTGCGGTGGTTCATCGTCAGGCGACACATCAGATAACACCTCGGCCAGTTCGGACTCCGATCCCATCACCGGCGGCGATTGGTACCAACCCGTTCCACTGGCGACCTGGCAGTGGCAGCTCCAGGGCACGGTGGACACGGACTACGACGTGGAAATCTACGACATTGATCTCTTCGATTCGGACGTGTCGCTCATCCAGTCCATCCAGGCCACCGGCAAGAAGGTCATCTGCTATTTTTCAGCCGGCTCCTATGAAAACTGGCGCGACGATGCCGGAGACTTCGAGGCCGCCGATCTGGGCAACAGCCTGGATGGTTGGGACGGCGAACGCTGGCTGGATATCCGCAACGAGAACGTGCGCGAGATCATGGCGGCGCGGCTGGATCTGGCGGCCGATAAGGGCTGCGATGGTGTCGAACCGGATAACATGGACGGCTACACCAACGATCCCGGCTTCGATTTCACCGCCGCGGACCAGCTCGCCTACAACCGCTGGATCGCCAACGAGGCCCACCAAAGAACGCTGGCCGTGGGTCTAAAGAACGATCTGAACCAGATTGACTCACTGGTAAATTATTTTGATTTCGCGGTGAACGAAGAGTGCTTTGAGTACAGTGAGTGCGATCGGTTGCAGCCGTTTATCGATGCCAACAAGGCCGTGCTCAATGCCGAGTACCAGGATCAGTACGTCAACGATGCCACCGCTCGGGCGGCCCTGTGCACCGATAGCGTCAACCGCCAGTTCAGCACGCTGGTGCTGCCACTGGACCTGGATAACAGCTTTCGATACAGCTGCAACTGAAGCGGCCCGGGAAAACGCTGAAAATAGGCTATTCCCCGAATTGACCGGTTTCGGCTGGAGGCAGAAAATTAGCCTCCTACCGAAATGGACATTCACCCAGCCGAAGCGATTGCCATGCCTGATATCCGAATTCAAACGCCGCTTTTCCTGACCCTGTGCGCCCTGCCCACCCTGGCGCTCGGCCAGGCCACGCCGGAACTCAACACCATCACCGTCACCTCCGGTCGCCTGGAACGCTCGCTGTATGACACACCGGCCGCCATGTCGGTCGTAGACCAGTCGGAGATCCAGGACGGCCAGCAGCGCCTGAAGCTGGACGAGTCACTGGGACAGGTGCCCGGCGTGTTTCTGCAGAACCGGGAAAATTTCGCCCAGGGCGAACGACTCTCCATTCGCGGGTTCGGAGCTCGCGCCCCATTCGGCGTGCGCGGCGTCACTGTTTTGGTGGACGGCATCCCCTACACCCTGCCCGATGGCCAGGCCCAGCTGGACGCCATCGACCTGGACAGCGCCGAGCGCATTGAGGTGATTCGTGGCCCGGCATCCGTGCTCTACGGCAACGCAGCAGGCGGCGTGCTCAGCGTTACCACGCCGGACGGTCGCTACGACGAGGATCACACGACCCTGCGCCTGGAAGGCGGCAGTGACGGTTACGGCAAGTTCGCAGCCGGACACAGCGGGCACGATGGTCCCTGGTCCCACAACATCAGTTTTTCCGCTTTGAATTTCGACGGTTACCGGGACCACAGTCACGTGGAGAAGTACCTGCTCAACGGCAAGCTGCGCCGGGACCTGGGCAGTGACCGGGCGCTGACCCTGGTCCTGAACCTGCTCGACAATCCCCGATCAGACGATCCGGGCGCCCTGACCGCTGAACAGGTCGAGGAAGACCGCCAGCAAGCCGGTCGCTTTACCGAGGAGTACGACACCGGACAGACCGTCGACCAGCAGGTGGTGGGCCTGCAGTACGAGGATCTTTCCGTCGGACCGGGCGAGTTCTACGCCAAAACCTTTTATCTGCACCGGAATTTCGACCAGCAACTGCCGTATCCCGGCGACAGCCTGATCAACTACGACCGCGACTACTATGGCGCCAGCACCGAGTACCACCAGTCTCTGTCATTCGGAAGCCTGCCCTTCCGCTACGTCACCGGGATTGAAGCCCGGCGGCAGGAAGACGACCGCGGCCGTCGCAATGTCGCCTTCTCAGGGGAGATCGAAGGCGTCAGCGCCGATGAAGTGCAAACAGCGACCGCACTCGGCCTGTTTGCCCAGGGCGACCTGGACCTGACCGATACCGTGACCGTCTCTCTCGGCGGCCGCTTCGACCGGGTCGACCTGGAAGTGGACGACGATTATCTCGACGATGGCGACCAGAGCGGCGACAAGACCTTCAACCAGTGGAGCGGATCGGCCGGCCTCAGCTGGCGTTACCGGCCCGACCACCAGGCTTACGCCAACATCAGCACTGCGTTCGAGACGCCCACATTCTCGGAGTTCGCCAATCCCAGTGGTGTCGGCGGATTCAATCCCGACATCGAGCCCCAGAAATCCGTCAATCACGAACTGGGTCTGCGTGGGCATTTCGGCTACAACGTCGACTACGACCTGACCCTATTCTGGGTCGACGTGCGTGACGAGCTTATTCCCTACGAACTGGCCGGCGACAGCGACCGCACCTTCTACCGCAACGCCGGCGACACCACCCGCAAGGGCATCGAGATGGCCGTCGGCTGGCGCTTCGCTCCGGCCTGGCGCCTGGAATCCGCGCTGACACTCGCCCGCTATCGCTTTGATGACTATGAATCGTCCGGTAACAACTACGACGGCAACCGCATTCCCGGCCTGCCGGAACAGACCTGGAACAACCAGCTGAAATGGCAGGGCTCTGGTGAGCGTTTCGCCGCGATTGAAGCTCGCTACGTAGGCGATATGAAAGCCGATGACGCCAATACCGTCGACGTGGACGACTACTGGCTCTTGAGCCTGCGGGGCGGCGACGGCTGGTACGTCAGCCGCGACACCCTTTTGCAAGCCTATGCCGGCATCCGCAACCTAACCGACGAGGAATACTTCGCCAACGTGCGCATCAATGCCAGCAACGGCCGCTATTACGAACCGGCCTCGGGACGCACGGTTTACGCGGGACTGGAACTGACGTTCTAGTGTCCCGTCGGGGAAAGGCGCTGATCTAGCGGGTACCGGGCAGGTCGCCCCCGGATTCCGGGATGGTCATCGAACCACTGTGCCGAATCCGGAAGGCCTTGGGCGTAAACCCGGTCAGTCGCTTGAAAAAACGGGTGAAGTAGGCCGGCTCGGAAAACCCCAGCATGTCGGAAACCTGGCTGATGGTGAGATTGGTGTAGGTCAGATTGCGCTTGGCCTCCAGAAGCACCCGCTCGTGCAACAGCTGCAAGGCGCTGGCGCCGGTCTCACGCCGACACAGGGCATTGAGGTGGGCCGCCGTGATGCCCAGGGAATCGGCAAACCATTCGATGGTCGGCTGGCCGAGGAAATGGCTTTCGATCAACGCCTGGAACTGACGCACATGCTCGCCGGACCGCTCCGAACGGGACTCACCCCGGTGCGATGACGTTCCCGTACGAGACACATCCCGTTCGCGCCGGCGCATCAGCTGGCTGACCAGCGCCTGGATCAGTCCATGCAGCGCCATGTCCCGACCGATGCCCGGGTCGCGATATTCCTCGGCGATCTCGTCCACAAGGCGCTGGATGCGCCGGGCCGCCTTTCCCGCTTGCAACGGATAGAAGCCGGGGCGGGTCAGCACCGGCGCTGCGGCGCCCGGCCAGTTGGCCAGATGCTCCGCCAATGGTCGGGCGAGCGTGATGATGTGGCCGTCGATATCTTCACTGAACCGAAAACCATGAATGGTCATGGCCGGGATCACGATGAGCAGCGGACCCTTCAGATCATGTTCCAGCCCTTCCAGTTCCAAAGCGACCTGCCCGGTCTGGATGTACAGCACATGCACCAGATCCGCATGGCGATGGGTGCGGATATGCCAGTCGTGGAGCCGGCTGCGGGCGGCAATGGACTCGCAGTGCAGCAGATCCGGCGTCGGCCATTGCCGGGTCTCACCATAGAGTTTGAAGACGGGGATCCGGTCCATCTCGGGCGCTGCGCCGTCTCTCCTTCCCGCCATATTGCCTCCCGGGATCTTCGATCAACCAATCTCGCAAAAGTCCAATTCTTTGTTCAGATTTTGCCTTATATCGCCACTCATTTCCCGGAAAACTACAAATAACAACGATAGCAAAAACGACCGAGGCACACCGATAAAAACAACAATCGCCATTATTGGCGCCGGACCCTCCGGCCTTCTCCTGGGGCAGCTGCTGCAGCGTCAGGGTATCGATAACGTGATCCTGGAGCGTCGCAGCGGCGACTACGTGCTCAGCCGCATTCGTGCCGGCGTATTGGAACAGGGCATGGTGGATCTACTGCGTGAAGCCGGAGTGAGCGAGCGGATGGGCGCCGAAGGCCTGCCGCACGATGGATTCGAATTAGCCGTCAACAATCGCCGGGTTCGTGTGGACCTGAAAGGACTGACTGGCGGCAAGTCGGTGATGGTCTATGGCCAGACCGAAGTCACCCGCGACCTGATGGAAGCCCGCGAAGCGTCCGGCGGACAGACGATCTATGAAACCGACAACGTGCGGCTTCACGATCTGGAGTCGGCCGCACCCTTCGTCACGTTCGAGAAAAACGGTGAGACTTTCCGCCTGGATTGCGACTACGTGGCAGGCTGCGATGGCTATCATGGCGTCTCACGCCAGAGCATCCCGGAGGATCGCATTCGCACCTTTGAAAAAGTGTACCCCTTCGGCTGGCTGGGTCTGCTGTCCGATACGCCACCCGTCTCCGAGGAACTGATCTACGCCCATCACGAACGGGGCTTTGCCCTGTGCAGCCAGCGCTCAGCCACTCGCAGCCGATACTACGTGCAGGTGCCCTTGACCGAAAAGGTGGAGGACTGGTCGGACGAGCGTTTCTGGGACGAACTGAAACGCCGTATTCCGGACGACGCCGCCGCCAACCTGGTCACCGGCCCGTCCCTGGAGAAAAGCATCGCGCCCCTGCGCAGCTTCGTCGCCGAGCCCATGCAGTTCGGTCGGCTGTTCCTGGTGGGCGATGCAGCGCACATCGTTCCCCCGACCGGCGCCAAAGGGCTGAACCTGGCGGCCAGCGACGTCAACAGCCTGTATCGATTGCTGACAAGGATCAGTCAGGACGGTCGCACCGACCTGATTCCCAACTATTCCCGGGCCTGTCTGAACCGGGTCTGGAAATCAGAGCGCTTTTCCTGGTGGATGACATCGATGCTGCATCGCTTCGAGGGACAGGACGAGTTCGAGTACCGGCTGCGACAGGCCGAACTGGACTACCACATCCAGTCTGAAGCCGGCCTGCGCGTAATCGCAGAGAACTATGTGGGCCTGCCCTACGAATCCATCGAATAATAGACGGCTCAATCCTTCGGGCGCCGCCCCTGACCGAACAGAACGGATTTGCTGTCCTCGTTGACCACCGCCTCCTGGCTGATCTCATCGGCCAGGGCATAGGCGCGCTGCACGGCCGGGCGTTCGCCGATGGCGTCCAGCCAGCGCTTCACATTGGGCAGGGTTTCGATATCCTGCCCCTGTTTTTCCCAGCCCTTGGCCCAGGGGTAGGTCGCCATATCGGCAATGGAGTACTCGCCCGCCATGTAATCGCGATCCGCCAGCAGGTCGTCCAGCACGCCATAAAGCCGCTCGCTCTCTTTGACATAACGGTCTATGGCGTAGTTGATTTTCTCCGGCGCGTACTGCTTGAAATGGTGGTTCTGCCCCAGCATCGGCCCGAAACCGCCCATCTGCCAGTACAGCCATTGCAGGGTATCCCAGCGCTGGCGCAAGTCCTTTGACAGGAATTTGCCCGTCTTTTCCGCCAGGTACTCCAGAATCGCGCCGGATTCAAACAGGGAGAGTGGCGCACCGCCATCCACCGGGTTGTGGTCCACGATCGCCGGGATCTTGTTGTTGGGAGAGATTTTCAGGAAGGCCTCACCAAACTGGTCACCCCGGCCGATGTGGATCGGGATGGTCCGGTATTCCAGACCGGCCTCTTCCAGGAAGATACTGATCTTGTGGCCGTTCGGGGTGGTCCAGTAATAAAGGTCGATCATGATCGGGCTCCTTCATTCGCGGCGTGAGTGCACGCCAAGGACATTCCGATGGGCAGCGTGCGCGGAAAAGTGTCATTGCCCACCAATATAGACGACCGGTCTATTATGCACCAATCGCGTAGGATCGCGTCAACTTTCCTGCTCGTCGGCCGATCAGGTGGCGCCCTCCAACACCCGCCAATTTTGTGACCCAGTTCACACCGGAACCAAAATGAACACGCCGCAACAATTCCATACGCCCCTCGAAGCGACAGATCGCAAATCCATGTAAAAACCCGTTAAATATCTGTTTTTTATGACCTAAACCCGACTTATGTCGGCCTACACTGAAACCACCTTAACGGCGTTTTACACAGCCGCGGCCTCATATGACTAGACGGACTGAAGCAGCTGTCAGTCAGGCCAAACACCCGTGGCCCATTACGGCCTAAGATCACAACAAAACAATAAGTGCACAAATGTCCCATTAAGAATGCCCGACAGGATGCATCGCTGAAGGAACGCACCCCGTAACCCGGGCAGAACAAGAAAACAAATAATGGAGTATCCACATGACACATCAGGCGCCCCAGCCGTCCCGACTCCTGATCTCGGCGGTCACCCTTACCCTGGCCGGTATGGCCTCCACCGCATCCGCCAGTATGGGGAATATCGGTACCACCTACGGCATCCTGCCAACGGATGTCGCGTCTGCCCAGGCCTTGTCCATGTTCAACAGCCAGGTCTCGGCGACTTACTACAACCCGGCTTACCTGGCCAAGGATCCCCGAGGCGAACTGACGTCCGGTTTGATGCACGCTCAACCGGAGCTGCGTGCCAAGTCACCGTACCGGGATGGTGACGTGGTCTCCGATCAGGAAAGTCAGCACGTCCTGATCGGCATGAAAACCAACCTGACCTCTCTGACCCGTTTCGACCACCCGATCTACCTCGGCTTCATGGCCGGCGTTGAGAAGTACGGCAAGGAAATGCTCGCCTTCGAATCCAACACCTCGGAGACTGGCCAGTTCCTGGAATACGGCCGCCAGCCCCTGTTCCTGCTGCTGGGGGGCGCCACCACGCTCTGGCGCGGCATCGATGTGGGCGCTTCGGCGCGCATCACGCTTCACTCCAGCGCGAGCCTGAAGACCACCACCGACCTGGCCGGGAACACGCAGTACGAATCCCTGACGGTGAACGCGAAGCCATCCATCCGCTCCATCCTCAGTACCAGCATCGATCTCGGGGAGACCTTCTGCCCGGACAGCGAGTGCTGGCTGGACGGCTGGGAAACCGCCTTCGCCTATCGCAGCAGTTCCAACACCAACACCGAAGTCAGCGCCAACACCGTCATTCCGGGCCTGATTCCGGAGAGTGCTCCGCTGGTCTTCTCGGTGCTGACCTATGACTCCTATCAACCGTCCATCTACGCGGCCGGCATCCAGTACGGCACCGATTCCTGGCGCCTGGGCCTGACGCTCGAGCAGCAAAACTGGTCGGACCTGGAAGATGAGTTTGACAACGACACGATCAAGGACCAGGCCAATGCCCGCTTCAAGGACATCCTGATCCCGCGGATCGGTGCCGAGTTCAAGTTTGCCGAGCACTTCGGCCTGACCCTTGGTTTCGCGTACCAGGAGTCCGCACTCAAGAGCAACAGCACCCAGGACGTCAACTACTTCGATAACGACAAGTACATCGCCGGTATCGGCCTGAGCGCGGAGTACACCCGCACGCGCGTGCTGACCTACCCGGTGCGTTTCGATATTGCCTATCAACGCCAGATGCTGCAGGACCGCGATTTCACGATCGACAGCACCAAGCCCGGCACCCGTGACGGCGAAGTCGTCACCACCGATGGCGAAGTCGATGTGTTTAGCGGCTCTGTAACGCTGAAATTCTGAGCAAGAGGTACAGGCCATGAAATACAACAAGATATTGGCTCTGGCCCCCGCATTGCTGCTGGCAGCCTGCGGGGGTGAAGAACAGACCGTGAACGAACCCCAGATGCCGGGCTCGGTCGTCTACGCCTACCCGGCGGACGGCCAGGCCAGCATCTCTACCAAAGCGGATGTGGTCCTGCGGTTTTCGAACGCCATCACCGATGAAGACGCCGCCAGCAAGATCCGGATCACAGCGGCCGGCAGCGATACCAGCGTGCCGTTCAGCGTCGAGAAGGTGGACGGCGGCAACAGCCTGGTCTTGTCTCCCGACAGCGAGCTGGCACCAGGCACTGAATACACCGTCAGCTTCGCGGATAACCTGGACGCAGCCGGCAATCGCACCATCGGCACGCCCAACGCCGTGGGCGCCGATGGCGTCCAATTCACGACTCGGGGCAGCCTCACCGGCGTGGCCCAGCTGGCCAACCTGTCGGCGGATTTCAAGGTCGTCGACACGCTGCCGGATGGCGACACCTTCAAGTTCATGGATTTCTCCACCATCCGGTTGCGTACCAGCCATCCGATCCATCCCGATTCGGCCGTCTATGGCACCACGGTTTCCCTGCTCGACGGCAACGGCGAACTGGTCCCGGCGACGTTACTGGTCTCGGACAACAAACTGACGGTCGATCCCTGCACCGTGGATGATCCCCACCAATGCGGCAGCGCCGACGACCAGTTGGATCCTGACGAGACCTACACGCTCAGCATCAACGGTCTGATGGACATGAAGGGCAACTCGCTGACCTACGAGAAAACCTTCACGCCGCAGGAAACCGGCCCGACCGAGGTCCTGTACCAGAAGATCGTCGACTCCAACTTCAGCGAACAGTCGATCCTGAACGGCCAGTACGTCAACGCGGTGACGCTGAACTCCGTACTCCAGGGCACCGCCGGCCCATCTCAACAGACCGGCGCGCTGTATGCCGAACTGGGCTACGCTCCCAGCTTCCCGGGCGACACGCCGGTGCCGCTGCGCGTACCCAAGGGCACGATCCTGCAAAGCACCAGCCTGGACGTAAAAATCAACGGCAGCGTCCCCATCCTCAACGCCGAAACCGGCCAGCCCCAGGAGACCGGCACCATCAAGGTCACCATGCTGTCGGATGCCATGGGTTACCTCTACCCCAATCCCTACAGCGATGACGACGAAGCACCGCGCCACGTCCGCCTGTGGATGGACGTATCCATGAACACCGAGGAGGCCCAGCCTAACGCGTCACTGTCCCAGGACCTGTTGCGGGTCGAGCTGACCGGCATCGCCATCGTCAAGGACGGCATCCTGACCATCGACGCCATCGGCATGGTCGAGCCCAACCTGCTGGGCCAGGAATACACCGACTCCACCATCGCCTTCCACATCGAGGCGGATACGTCTGAGCAGATGACCGCACCGGACCGCCCGATCGACGAAACCGGCCCGGAGCTGGTGAGCTGGATGCCGGGACCGGAAGACGCCATTCCCGATACCCGTCAGGCCATGCAACGCCCGGGTGACCCGGTCGTGTTGAACTTCGACGAACCGCTGGATCCGGATACTGTGGCCGGTGGTGTGACGCTCTATGCCGACGGCACGGAAGTCAGCGACGTGCGGACCAAGCTGGATGGCACCACGATTGCGGTGAACCCGGTTGGCGGGTTGGAGCATGGCGTGGACTACACGGTTAACATCAACAGCTCGCTGACGGACGTGTCGGGGAATGGTGCGACCACCCGGACGTTGAGTTTTGCGTTGCCGGATTCCTCGACACCGTCTGCTTCCCCGCTGGCTGTCACGACCTACCCTGGATACCCCTGCGTTACGACGGGCGTCGACCTTACCAATAACACTCACGGTCAGTGTAAGGACAAGCCCTATGAAGATTCTGGTACAGCGGAAGGCGATGTCTTGCCCGTTACAACGCTGCCAGCCAACCGGCCAATTGTTGTAGTTTTCTCACAGTCCATGGACCTGAATTCAATTCGCCTCGGGGAGACCTTCAAAGTCGAATCAGTGGATGATTCGGGCAATTCCACTGGCGAAATTTCAGGCCGCCTGGAGAAGAATAATCAACGGATTCGCTTTTATCCGGACAAACCGTGGGGCGAAGGACAGGCTTATCGTTACACGCTCGTGTCTGCTGAAAACGGTGACTGTGCCAATGTTATTTGCTCTACCAGTGGCGCAGCGCTTCAGACCGACGTTCTAGAGAACGCGCTCGACAATGGCGGCGAGCCTATGGCGATTTACTTCCGAGGAACTTCATCAATTAAAACGGTGTATACACCTCTTCGCAATTTGCCTGCTCGCGACGTAAATGCTGACTTCGATATTGATAGCGACGAACCTGCCGACTTCCCTTCTGAACCCGCAGCAGATGGGGGGTACAAACCCTCGTCCAACGCTGCAAAACTCAAAACCAATGGCGCCCCGTTTATCATCACTCAGGATGGTGAAAGTCGTGTCGGTTGCGAAGTTGATGACCCCAATCCCTGTCCGGATAAAAAATTCATTTATCAAACGGGGGGACTCAATACGGAAGTTGTAGGCCCCGTCGACCCTGACGACCCCAGCAAGGGTATCCGCGTGTTTCTCTATCCAACCATGCTGGTGGCGACCTCAATCGACGTCTACCTGAAAGGTGACTTCCTTTCGAACATTATTCTTCCACCGGATCAACCCCAAGTGACTGGCCCTCAAATGCTCCGAATGCGCTATGCCGATTTGGACAATGACGGGAAACGGACTGATCTAATTCCAGGCGTCATCTATCAGACCGATGAAGGTCCAAAATTCAAGACAACAGCAGATCTATTACTTGATGCGCCCGGGCTTGAGTTGCCCCTGGGCGACGTACTTGCTCACAACCTTTTCAGTTACGAAGTCACGCTGGATCTTCAAGGCGACATTACGTTCTTTGATGATGGTCGAATGCAGATTGAGCAGCGGAATACCAACGCACCGGAAATCAATGTTGTTGTGAAAATCGAGAATAGTGCATTGTCTGGCGCAGTGGATTTCCTGGCTTGTGTCACAGGTATCTTCCAATTAGATTTCAGTCAGTGTGAGGCGTCGGGCTCAAGTGACAACGAAGGTGCCGTAGTCATTCCGCTGAAAATCCCCGAAAATGGCGTTTACCTGAACTTTATCTCCAATCCCATCAAGGAGATTCCAGAAGACGGCTGATACCAGCCTCGAACCAAAAGGCCAGCCTTCGGGCTGGCCTTTTTTATGGTCACGGGAAGTCCGCGGGGCGCCTTCGGCGCCTCAGAAGCTAAAGCATCTGCTACATGCTCGAGTGAGCAGCAGACCTATCCATCACGCCCGCGGATATGACACGCGGTCTGATCGAAACCCATGGACACCATCGCTGGAGAAAAGGACAAGAATGTCCTTGACCGCAAAAGCGGGCCACGGATGGCCCTCTAGGGCGGCGGAAGCGATGGTGTCCATGGGTTTCAGCCCCAAGGTATGAATTCAGATATGTCCACAGCAACCTATCGTTTGCCGCCCACCTCTAATGGGTCAAAACCGCCCAACGGATGACCAATGGCAGGCCTTTTCAACTCCACCCACATTCCTGCTAATCTGGTTGCCTAAAAAAACCAGAATGACACCACAGCGACAATAAAAAAATCGGGAGAGATCAGCATGGATAACGGCATCCACTACCGCACGTGCCACCTCTGCGAGGCCATGTGCGGCGTCGCCATCGAAGTGAAGGACGGGCAGATTGCCTCGGTCAAGGGCGATGCGGACGATCCGTTCAGCCACGGCCACATCTGCCCCAAGGCGGTCGCGCTGCAGGATTTGCACAACGATCCGGATCGCCTGACCAGGCCGCTGCGCCGCACGGCCGACGGCTGGGAGGAAATGGAGTGGGACGCGGCCTTCGATTTCGTTGCCGAACGTCTATACCAGATCCGCCGCGAGTACGGCCGCAACGCCGTGGGCACCTATCAGGGCAACCCCAACGTCCACAACCACGGCGCCATGATTGCCGGCCTGCCGTTCCTTCGGGCCCTGGGCACCCAGAACCGGTTTTCCGCGACCTCCAACGACCAGCTGCCCCACATGCTGGCCAACCTGGAAATGTTTGGCCACCAGGTCCTGTTCCCGATTCCGGACATCGACCACAGCGAACTGATGATCTGCATCGGCGCCAACCCCATGGCGTCCAACGGCAGCCTGATGAGCGTGCCGGACTTCCGGGGCCGCCTGAAAGCCCTCAAGGCGCGAGGCGGCCAACTGGTGGTGATTGATCCGCGGCGCACCGAGACCGCCCGCGAAGCCGATGAATTCCACTTTGTGCGGCCCGGTAGCGATGCCCAGTTACTGATGGGGATGCTGCACACGCTGTTCGATGAAGACCTGGTCAACCTCGGTACCGCCGAACACTGGAGCCGCGATCTGGACCTGGTGCGACTCGCCTGCCTGCCCTACGCGCCCGAAGCCGTGGCCGGTCATACCGGCGTCGATCCCACCCAGATCCGCATTCTCGCCCGCCGGCTGGCCACCACGCAGCGGGCAGTCCTCTATGGCCGGATCGGCACCAGCACGCAGTCATTTGGCGGCATCGCCACCTGGCTGATCTACCTGCTGAATATCCTGACCGGCAAGCTGGATGCCACCGGGGGCCTGATGTTTACACAGCCCGCGGTCGATCTGGTGGCGCTGGGCGCCCTATCCGGCCAGCGCGGGCATATTGGTCGCCGGCACAGCCGGGTCAAGGGACTCCCCGAGTTCGGCGGCGAATACCCCGCCAGTGCCATGGCCGACGAAATCCTTACTCCAGGCGACGGCCAGATCCGGGCGTTCGTCACCATCGCCGGCAACCCCGTCCTGTCCAGCCCCAACGGCACCCGCATGGAGCAGGCGCTGGATCAGCTCGACTTCATGGTCTCGGTGGATTACTACCTGAATGAAACCACCCGCCACGCCGACATTATCCTGCCGCCCACACACGCCCTGGAGCGCAGCCACTACGACCTGATCTTCAATATGATGGCGGTGCGTAATGTGGCGAAGTTCAGCGAGCCGCTGTTCGAGCCCTCGGCCAACGCCCGCCACGACTGGCAGATCCTGCTGGAACTCGCCCACCGCCTGGAGCGGCTGAAAAAAGGGGGCCGCCTGGGGCTCCGGCAGGAGCTGGGCTGGCAGGCCTTCAAGCGGCTGGGGCCGGATACGCTGCTGGATGTGGCTCTGCGCACGGGGCCCTATGGGCAACCGGTGGGCCGACTACAGCCCCTGCTGCAACCGGCCACGGACCTGATCGAAGCGGTCCTTCCCAAGCGCCACCCCTTGCGCCATCTCACCCGATTGAGCCCGCTGGACCGTCGCTGGCAGGATCTGCCCAAAGGCCTGTCGCTGGCCACATTGCGTGAGCAGCCACACGGCGTGGATCTCGGCCCCTTGCGCCCTTCCCTGCCCGACCGGCTCTACACCCGGGACGGCATGGTCAACCTGGCCCCGCGGCGTTACCTGGACGATCTGCCCCGGCTGTACGAGGTCCTGATGGCCACGCCCGGGAGCGAGATGCAGTTGATCGGGCGCCGCCACGTCCGCAGCAACAATTCCTGGATGCACAACAGCCAGCGACTGGTGAAAGGCAAATCCCGCTGTACTCTGATGATTCACCCGTCCGACGCACAGCGCCTGGGCGTGACCGACGGCGCAGAAGCCGAAGTGACTTCGGCGGTCGGTTCGATTGTGATCCCCGCCGAGATCACGGAAGATATCATGCCCGGCGTCGTGTCGATCCCCCATGGCTGGGGCCATGATCGCTCGGGCACCGCCCAGCGAGTGGCCAATGCCCACGCCGGAGCCAGCATCAATGACGTGATCTGCGACGATCAGGTCGATCCAGTCAGCGGCACGTCCGTATTGAATGGACAGACCGTCCAGATCCGCGCCCGTCAGCCGGCGGAAGACCGCCAGCGGGCCTGAACCAACACTCAAGGAGGCGCTGCATGCCGCAATGGATACAATGGGTCCTGATTATTGCCGGGCTGGCCGTGATTGCCTTACTGGCCCGCTTTATCTGGCAACGGACCCGGCTGTTGCGGCAGCAGAACCAGCAGACAGCGCGTAACGAAGCCTTCCGGCAGCAACGCCGTGACCAGATGATTGAAAGCGTCCGGGTTCTCGCGATGTCTGTGGAACAGGACCAGGTGGAATATTCCGAAGCCTGCCTGCGCCTCAAGGGGCTGCTGGATCACCTGGCGCCGGAACTGCTGGAGCAATCGCCTTACCGCATTTTCCAGGAGATGCACGATGCGCTGGAGCATATGCCGACGCATCAGGCTCGGCAGGACACGGCGTCACACTTCATCCGTAAACTGGACGAGCAGCGGTTTGAACTGGAGAAAACCCATGCGGATGCCATTCGGCGAGCGGCGACGGCGATTCGGTATCATCAGTTTTAAGACGGTGGTTCCCGCGCGCCGCGGGAGAGACAGGCAGCCCGTTGGGCTGCTCCGAAGCGGAAGCGTCGGCTACATTAAAGGCTTACTCGAGCGTGTCGCAGACGTTTTAGCGTCTGAGGCGCCGATAACGTCCCCGCCATGTTCACCCTACCCAGGCCCGTAACCTACCCCACATATCGGGATAGGGGGGAGCCTTCTGGCTCCGCCCCTCCCACACCACCCGGCAAGCGGGTCCGCACCGGGCGGTTCGAGAAGTTGAGGTTTACGAGAGACGCGGCACGCCTAACCGGTCGAAGTG
>NZ_RHGZ01000031.1:0-59975 GCF_003789045.1 Marinobacter sp. R17
TACGCTCCACGCTTCCTCCCCACGGTCGGTCGCCCTTCCGCAGTTGCGCTTCACTTCGCTCGCTGTGGCCAGCTCACGGGAGGACTTGCACCTCCAGGAGTGCGCCCGTGCCGGGCGCACAAAAAAACCCCGCTGATGCGGGGTGAGAAGCGGGGTAAGGCTGCGGTTGATATCGGCAGCGTTAGCGCAAAGCGTCCACTCGACTCCGGACCTTCGGCTCGCTGCTGTAAGCCGTGGCAATCTCGTTGTACGTTGGGATCTTCAAACCAACGTCCTGGATGACCGTCACCATCTTGTCGTTGGCTTCCATCTGAAGCTTTTGGGCTTTCTCCTGAGAGTCGGCCGATTCAATTTTTTTCATGTATTGGTCTCGTACATCCTTCAGATCCCCCTGAGCGGCCGCAAACTTACGCAGCTGCTTGTCGCTGAAGTTGGTTTGGGCCGTGCCAGCCGCCGCAGGATTACTGTAGCCCTGTTGGGACGTTTGCTCCGGCTGATTCTGCGCATAAGTCACTGAAGCGCCAGCCATCAACGCGATGGAAACCGTGGCGGACGTAAGAAGTGCTCTCATTTGGATCTCCTTGTTAACTCTTGGTGTGTTCCATAGCCCTGAATATCACTCAAAGGCAGTGTGCCAAGACACTATCAACTGTCGTGCCAACCCCAAGGACTTTATTATTTTTCTTTAAAAACAATCACATAAAATAAAATCGAGTGAACTTTAATTAATCTCTATTGAGGCAACTTGCCACATGTGCCAGTTTTGCGTGGCAACTTTGCACGGAGCGTAAGAATATGCCGGGCATCCTGATCAGTGCCGGTCACATGTTTGAGTCCCTACGCCTGACACTGCTTCTAAGCATTGTCATTCCGCTCACCGTCATTGTGGGCATCACCATTTCAATCGCTGTCTCGGCGATCGAGGAGAACCTGAACCTTCGACTCAAAGAGGATCTGGAGTTGGTCGCCAGGGCCGCAAGTGGCCCGCTTGAACAAGCCATGCAGGAGGGCGACGACCTCGTTCTTGATGAAGCCCTCAAGTCAATTTTCCGTATCGGGCGAATTTACGGCGCATCCGTCTATGACAAGGATGGCGTCAAAGTGGCGCGTCTCGGTGTCGTTGACAGTGACGTGCGTTCGAGCAAGAGCGCTACAGAGGTTATTGAGAGCGGGAAACGTGGCGGCACTTTCCGTCAGGTGGAGGGCCAGTCAGTCTTTTCCCAGTTCACGCCGCTAATCGCGGAGGACGGTCGCATCATCGGCTTGCTTCAGGTCACGAGGAAAAGAAGCGACTTCCAGCAACTGATTGCGTTTTCCCGCACCTGGGGCGTTGTTGTTTGGTGCCTGATTTCAGCCATCGTCAGCCTCGTGGTGGTGGTTGGCCACTACCGCTCCATTGGCCGCTACGTCAATCGATTGCTGGAAGCCATGTCCGGAATGGCTCCGCGAAACTGGCAAATTCCCTCACCGGAGGCGTCTGGACCTCGTGAAGTGCGTCAACTGTATGGAGGTCTTGAATCACTGGGTGAACGAATGGCGCGCGCCGAGACTGAAATACAGGAGCGGTCTGAGCGCGAACGCGATCTCGGAAATCAGCTGGAATACCAGGAAAAAGTGGCCATGATTGGCCGGGTCGCCGGCGGCGTTGCACATGAATTGGGAGCGCCCTTGAATGTCGTTCAGGGCCGGGCGACCATTCTTGCCAGACTCGGGCTTAACGCCTCCCAGCAACGCCATGTGGATGATATCAACCATCAGGTCGAGCGAATGACGCGGATTATCCAGCAGTTGCTCGACTGCTTTCGTCACGTGCCCGATGCTCGTCGGTCGGTCAGTCTGATCCCACTGTTACAAGGCATGACTGACGATCTCGAAGACGACTCCAGAGCACCGTCTGTGCCCATCGAATTAAACCTGCCAGGGTGCGAGGCGTTGGTTTGGGCTGACCCGATCCGTCTTGAGCTGGCCTGCCTGAACGTTGTTCGCAATGCCTGCAAAGCCGCTCAAAAACGCGTCAGTATCAATGTTCTCCAAGCGGAAGATGGTTGGATTGTGCAAGTGGACGATGATGGGACAGGCATCCCTGTCGAGGTTCGGGAAAAGATATTTGAGCCTTTTTACAGTACCCGACCGGCAGGCCAAGGCACGGGACTGGGCCTTGCAATGGTGAAAAGTGTGATGAAAGAGCATCGGGGAGATTTTGACGTCAGCGACAATCAATGGGGTGGGTGCCGGATGAGACTGTATTGGCCCGCAGTTCCGACATCACAGCATGGGCAGGAGGTATAACCGTGGAACAGCCTAAGCATCTCTTGCTGATCGAAGACGACGCCAGCCTGTCGGCTTTGTTGCAGGAAGAGCTGAGCCTGGACGGCCATGAAGTGCTTGCGGCGGGAACCGTAACGGAAGGGGCCACTCTGGCAACGCAGCAGTGTCCTGACCTGGTGATTTCGGACGTAAGGCTTCCCGATGGGGATGGGCTGTCCATACTGAAACGATTGCAAGCCGCAGGTCGTGACGTTCCTTTTATTATCATCACCGCATTTGGCACCGTGGATCAGGCGGTGGATGCCTTGCAGGCTGGTGCCGACGATTTTCTGACCAAACCGCTGTCCGTCGATCATTTACGACTCAAGGTTAAGCGTCTTCTGGCACAGGCCGAGCTGAATCAGGAGCTGGCTCATTACCGCTCCGTGTCCAGCGAAGCATCACAATTGGGGCTAATGGGGGACAGTCCCGCCATGGACCTTCTCAGGAAGGAGCTTCGCCTGGTGGCACGCAGCGATGCGTCCGTTCTGATTAATGGCGAGAGTGGAACCAGCAAAGAGTTGGTGGCGCGGGCCATCCATCGCGAAAGCAACCGTCGCGACGGCCCATTCGTTCCAGTGAACTGCGCGGGTATTCCGGCGGAATTGATGGAGAGCGAATTTTTCGGCCATGAACAGGGTGCCTTTACCGGCGCGACGCAATCGCGCAAAGGCCTATTCCCAGAGGCTTCAGGCGGCACGCTTTTTCTCGACGAAATCGGTGAAATGCCATTGCCGCTCCAAGCCAAACTGTTAAGGGTATTGCAAGAGAGACGAGTCAAGCCCGTTGGGGCAGAACGGGAGGAGCCAGTCGACGTCAGGATTCTGGCCGCCACTCATATTGATTTACTTGAAGCGGTATCCCGTGGCGACTTCCGCGAAGATCTCTACTTCCGGCTGGAAACACTGATGCTGACTGTGCCACCGCTGCGTGATCGGGGAGACGACGTGGAGTTGTTGGCCATGCATTTTCTGAGTCAGTCAGCAAACCGGCACAAACGAGGATGGCTTAAATTGAGCGAAGCCACAGCGCAGGTCCTGATGGATTACCCGTTCCCCGGTAATGTCAGGGAATTAGCCAGCGCCATGGAGCGGGCAGCCACTTTCTGCCATGGCGATGTGGTGCGACCGGAACACTTGCCGGCCAGGATTCGCAAACGTCAACTTTCAGCGCCAACTGCTGTCGACCAACAACAGGGCGACCAGCCCATTGCTCACTGGCCGACTCTGGAAACCCTGCAGAAGCGCTATGTCGGTCAGGTCATGACCGCGGTCGGGGAAAACAAACGTCGCGCAGCTCAGATTCTCGGAATTAATCGCAGGACGCTTTACCGGTGGCTAGACGCTCAGGATGGATATAAGTAATGGAGCTTTAACCGCCTCGGCAGAACGTACTATGCGAGGGAAACAAGGCAGGCTTGTCGATGCGTCGCACCACGCTGTGAGGCACTCGGCCTTGCGAGGTTCTTCCAACCTCGCAAGGCCCGAGCATGTTACTTATTGCTCCAGTACAAAAGCCGAAGTGTAGTCATCCACATTGTCCGGCGTGACCAGGGCGCAGTCGAACAGCTGCTTTTCATGATCCACACCGGTCTTGCCGGTCTTGATGAAGTGGTCCGCCTGATGCACCGCTTCGGCGGAGAAGATGGCGACCGGCTGCAGGACAGTGTAGGCCAGTTCGCCCGCTTTGACCGCATCCACCGCATCCGGTGAGCCATCGAAGCCGCCAACGACCACGTCGTCCAGCTTGCCGGCTTCCTTCAGGGCTGCGATGGCGCCCAGTGCCATTTCGTCGTTGCCACTGATCACGCCGTCGATGTTCGGATGGGCCTGCAGCATACTCTGCATCTTGTTGTAGCCCTGGGTGCGGTCCCAGTTGGCGACATCGCCGCCCACTTTTTCCAGGCTCGGATACTGGCTCAGGACCGTCTTGTAGCCGTTGGAACGGGTGGCCGCGTTGTTGTCGGACGGCGCGCCTTTCAGTTCCACGTATTTGGCTTCGTCACCCACGCTCTGCACCCATTGCTGGGCACCGAGAGCCGCGCCCTGAGCGTTGTTGGACACGAGCTGGGCCTTGGCCAGACCCTGCTTGTTGATTTCGGCGTTAACGATAAACACCGGAATCCCCGCGTCCACAGCCTTGCGTACGGCACCGATGGAGCCGTTGGCGTTGGCCGGATCGAGGATGATGGCCTTGGCCTGGTTGGTGATGGCGGTATCGATCTGGCGGCTCTCGGTATTGGTGTCGCCCTTGTGGGAGCTGACGTTGGCCGTGTAACCCAGATCTTCCGCGGTGGCCTTGGCGACCTTGCCCTCGGTGAACCAGTAGGGGTTTGACGTGTCGTTCACAATGATGGAAATGAGTCCCTGATCCTGGGCCGACGCGACGGACGCAAACAGTGCGGACGTCGCAAACGCGGCGGCGATCAGCAGGCGCTTTGCTGTTATCAACATAATGGGATCACCTTTCTCTTATGATTGTTATGCCGGCGGACCGGCGACGGATTCCGCTCAGTGCCCGACTGCCTGTTCCCGGGCACTCTCTTGCGAAGACGGTGTAGAGCTGTTGGACGTTGACGATGACGGCGTTTCCTTCGCCGCGGGCGGCTGTTTCTTGCGGGCCTTGCCCTTGTACTGGATGCTGTTGAGCAGCACGGCGAGAACGATGACGGCGCCGGTAAACACGGTCTGCCAGTAGGACGAAACGCCGATGATGACCAGCCCGTCGGACAGGAAGCCGATCACGAAGGCACCCAACAGCGTGCCGCGCACGTTGCCCCGGCCGCCGGCCAGCGCCGCACCACCGATCACCACGCCGGCGATGGCGGTCAGCTCGTAGGTGGTCCCGGCCGTCGGCCCGGCGGACGTCAGCTGGGAGGACAGCACCAGCCCGGCAATCGCCGCGCAGATACCCGACAGCACGTAGACCGATACCTGCACCCGCTTGACCGGCACCCCGGACAGCTCCGCGGCCCGCGCGTTGCCGCCGGTGGAATAGACCCAGCGCCCGAACGGCGTGCGGTTGAGCATCATAATCACCAGGATGGCGACCGCCGCCAGCACCAGGACGCCGATGGGCACGCCCAGCAGGCGGTTGAAGCCGAGCCAGTCAAAGCCGGTATTGCCCAGCTCCGGAGAGCCGCCCAGGTTGTTGAAGGTCAGGCCGTTGGTCATCAGCAGGGCCGCACCGCGGGCCACGTAGAGCAGACCGAGGGTGGCGACGAAGGCCGGCACCTTGAAGTAGGCGATCAGCACGCCGTTGATGGCGCCGACAAACGCCCCCAGCGCACAGGTCAGGATCACCACGACCCACACCGGCGGATAGAGCACCACGCCAAAGGCATCCAGGTGGACGCCCTGCATCAGGTAGCCCGCCACGACACCCGCCAGCCCCAGCGTGGAGCCCACCGACAGGTCGATACCGCCGGTCAGGATCACCAGCAGCATGCCGATCGACAGCAAACCGAAGATCGCCACGTGGGACGACATGGTCAGGAAGTTGTTGGTCGAGAAATACACCGGCGACAGGGCCGAGAAAATCAGGATGATGGCGATCAGGGCGAAGAACGCCCGGCCTTCCAGGAGCATGCGCCCCAGATCGAATTGCCCCCCGGAGAACAGACCTCCCGGGCGGCTGGCGGCTTGGCTGGTTTCGGACATGGTTCTGGACTCCGCTTTTGTTATAAAGAACCGCTCAAGGCTGTTGTTATTTAAAACCGCTCAGGGCTGTGCTTTTGAAACGCTCAAGGCCGTGCCGTTGAACCCGGCACCGGTCAGGCTCACGCCACGACGGCCTCACCGGAGGCGGCCATGATCTCGGCCTTGGTGGCGTCGGCCCCGAATTCCGCGGCGATGCGGCCGCGACTCATGACGATGATGCGGTGGGCGATACTGAGGCACTCCCCCACCTCCGACGTTGAATAGACGACGGACAGCCCCTGCGCGGCGCCTTCGGCCAGCAGGCGGAACACCTCGGCCTTGGCGCCGATGTCGATGCCGCGGCTGGGCTCGTCCAGCAGCACCACGCGCGGGTGGGTGGCCAGCATCTTGCCGATCACCACCTTCTGCTGGTTGCCCCCGGACAGGGACCCGATGCCCGCCTGGGCGCCGTCGGTCTTGATGTGCACGTTGCGGATGGACTCGTCGACCACCGACTGCTCCAACTGCGACGACGTCAGCCCGCCCCGGGTGAACGCGCCGATGCTGGCCAGCGACAGGTTCTCGCCCACCGACATGGTCTGCACCAGACCGTCCCGCTGACGATCCTCGGGCACCAGCACCAGGCCGCGCTCGATGCGCTCGGCGATGCTCAGTCCGGACACGTCCTGCCCTTCCAGCATCACCTGACCACCCACCATGGGCACCCGTCCGGCCACGCTCTCGAACAGTTCCGTCCGCCCGGCGCCCATCAGGCCGTAGATGCAGACGATCTCGCCGGCGCGCACGTCGAGGGACAGCTGGTCCACCACATGGCGTTCCGGCACGGCGGTGTCCGCCACGGAAATCCGGTCCAGCGACAGGGCCACTTCGCCAAAGGCGTGACCGGTGGGCGGCTCGCCCAGGTTGAAGTTGTCGCCCACCATGTTGCGGACGATCCACTCCAGGTCGATGTCCTCGCGCCGGGCGTAGGCGGTCATGGTGCCGTCCCGCAGGACCACCGCGTGATCGGTGATCTGCAGCGCTTCTTCCAGGTGGTGGGAGATGTAGACGATGGACACGCCCCGGCTCTTGAGATCTCGGATCACCCGGAACAGCACCTCCACTTCCGACGCGCTGAGCGCCGAGGTGGGCTCGTCCATGATCAGGATGCGCGAGTTCACGGACAGGGCGCGGGCGATCTCGACGATCTGCTGCTGACCCAGGCGCAGGTCTTCCACCGGGGTGCGCGGATCGATGGGTTCGTCCAGCTCCTCCATCAGCAGGCGGGTCTGGCGTTCCTCTTCGGCGTAATCGATGCCGCCGCGGCGGACCAGTTCCCGGCCCATGAAGATGTTGTCGCGCACGCTCAGGTTGGGTGCGAGGCTCAACTCCTGGTGAATAATGGAAATGCCGTGACGCTGGGCTTCGGTGGTGGAGGCAAAACTCACCGGCTCACCTTCCAGCAGGATCTCGCCGGAGGTGGGCTGGATCACGCCGGACAGGATCTTCATCAGCGTCGACTTGCCGGCCCCGTTCTCACCGAAAAGCGTGGTGACCTGGCCGCGGTGCACGTCGAAATTGACGGTCTTCAGCGCGCGGACGCTGCCAAAGGACTTGGCCACGTGCCGGGCCGACAGGACCACATCGTCGGCGGTATCGGGCAATGGCGTTACGGCTTCGGCACTCATTGCACACTCAGCCTTACCGGCGTCACCAGCCAGTTCTTCGGGTTGATCAGCTTGAACACGCCGGTGACCTCGATGGTCTTGCCGGTGAGGTTGTCGGTATCGATGTCCGCCAGCACGTCCGCCTTCATGGCGTTGTTGATGCCCGCGCCGGCGTTCTGGTACTCGATCTGGTTGGTGAACTGGCCAAATGAAATCTCGCCGGTGGCGTCGCGCAGGTCCGTGCCGTTGATGGCCGGACCGGTCTGGACACGCACCGCCACCCCATCGGGCAGGCCGGGAACGTTCACCGAATAGATACCCGCTTTTTCCTCGCCGACCACGCCGGTGAAGCTGACCGGCATGATCGGGCCGATACCGGCCGGGGTGCCGTATTCCTTCCCGGCGGCGCCCTTGTCCTGGGCAATGGCCGCGGCCAGCACATCGGCGGTGACGGCTTTGTCCTCAACGAAGGTGCGGATGTCCGGGAAGTGCGCCTCGCCGTACTTCTGGGGTGAGAACACGTCGTCCTGGACGTCCTCGGCGGAACCCATGACCACCACCTTGGTGTCCAGGCCCATCAGGATCAGGAGGATCACCGCAGCGATGATCGCCGCGGCAACGCGGGGCCGCTTCAGGGGACCGCTAACGGCGGCAATGCTGGCCGGTGCATTCATGGCAGGTCGACCTCTGGCTGTTATTGTTGGTCACAGTTGTCGTTTGCGTTGTCGGTGTCCGGCCTTACAGGTCCGGAACCAGCATGATCTTGAGCGCGCTGGTGTCGTTCTTCATCAGGTCGATGCCTTTATGGAAATCTTCCAGCGGCAGCTTGTGAGTCACCACGCCGTCGGTCGGGAAATCACCGCTCTCGATGCCTTCAATGACGTGCGGGTAGCAGTAGGGGCCCAGGTGGGCACCGAGCACATCCAGTTCCTTGCGGTCGCTGATGATGCTCCAGTCCACGGTCACAGGATCCTTGAACACGCTGAACTCCACGAAGCGGCCCAGCTTGCGCAGCATCGCCAGCCCCTGCTCTACGGATTTCGGGGCCCCGGTGGCCTCGATGTAGATGTCGCAGCCGTAGCCGTCGGTCATGTCCTTGACGATCTGGACCACGTCTTCCTCGCGCGGGTTGAGCACCACGTCCGCCCCGAACTTCTTGGCCAGCTCCAGACGCTCACCGTGCAGGTCGAGCACCACCAGCTTGGCGGGACCGGATTTCTTGGCCGGGCCGATCATGCCCAGGCCCAGGGTGCCGGCACCGGACAGGACGACGATGTCCCCCAACTGGATCTGCGCCCGTTCCACGGCATGCATGGAGCAGGAGAACGGCTCGGTCAGCACGATGTTCTCGATCGGCACATTTTCCGGCAGCTTGTGGTTGATGGCTTCCTTGGGAAACTTCATGTACTCGGCCATGCCGCCGTTGACGTTGTTCTGGAAGCCGTACACGTCGTGCTTTTCGCACATCCAGTACTGGCCCCGGTTGCAGAAGCGGCAGTCCCAGCAGGGCACGATCTGTTCGGAGATCACGCGGTCGCCAATCTCGAAGCCTTTGGCGCCCGGCCCCATTTTGACCACACGACCGACGAATTCGTGGCCGGGAATCATCGGCGCCTTGATGTAGGCCGGTTGCTCCTCGTCACCCCAGAAGCTGGGGGCGCCTTCATAGGCTTTCAGGTCACCGGCGCAGATACCGCAGGCCTCGACCTTGACCAGGATTTCCTTCTCGCCAATCTCGGGCACATCGACTTCCTCGAGCCGATAGTCGCCAGGGGCATAGGCCACAATCGCGCGCATGGTTTTGGGGATGGTGATTTCCGAAGATTCGGTTTGGGCGAGCGTTTCGTTCATGAGGGCCTCCTCTGGCTGACAAAGCCTTTTCATTTGATCTTGTTGTGTACATTTGCATTAAGAACGCTCAGGGCGCTCACGTCAACAACGCGCCTGAAATTATTTATTCGACTTTAGTCTAAAAATATAGATTGCTGATTTTTAAAGATTTAATACAATCCTCAAAAACACACTTATCAATTCGACCAAAAATCAGACAAAATCAGGGCGTGCGCATAAACGTGATGCGTTCATATGTTCAGCGCAGCAGGAGAAAAGCTGGATACGGCGAGAGGAGACCCTCTACCCCTTGGAGTCGGGTGTCGCCTCGTCCAGACGCAGGATGGTATGGGCATTGGTGACACTGGTCGCCAGCGTATCGATCACGCCGGTCCGCAGGGCACCCAGGATGCCGACAGCCTTGGTGTTTTCACTGGCGATGGCAATCACGTCGGGGATGCGCGCGAGGTCGCTGATGCTCAGACCGATGACCCGGCCCTGCATGGGCGTCACTGACGGATTCCCGTACAGGTCGATAAAGTCGTATCCCATCATGTCGCCCACCGTCCCGGACAACCGGGCCTCGGCAATTTCTTCCGGCGAGAACCAGCCCATTCGTACCATGTTGCTGTTCTCGCTGACATCCCCGACCCCGATCAGGGCAATGTCTGCACGCCGGGCGCGATCCATGGTCTGGCGCACGGTCGGGTTCTCGTACATGGCATCCCGCAACTCGGGATTCTGGACCAGGGCCGGCGCATACAGGGTTTCGCTGTCACCGCCGAACTTCATCGCCAGCCGGCGACAGATATGGTCCGGATTCATGTATTCACCGGCCCGCAGCGATCCGCCGATGGCACAGACGAAGGAGCACTTGCGCTCACCCTGGTCAAAGGTGTTCTCGGCCACGGCACCGACGTTGCGCCCCATCCCCACGGCGACAATCGAGCCGTCGCGCAGGGTCCGCGACAGATGATCCGCCACCAGGCTGGCCACGCCGGCCCGCTGGGTATCCTCATCCGCGTGATCGAGAGCGATCAGGGCGCGCTTGATGTTGAAGCGGCGCAACAACTCCTTCTCCAGCTCCGCGCTCGCAGAGGGATGCTGACGCACCCGCACATCCACCACGCCCTCGGCATGCGCCCGCTTGAGCAGACGCCCCACCTTCACCCGGGACACATTGAGACGCTTTGAAATCACCTCCTGAGTCTCGCCCTCCACGTAATACAGGGTGGCGATCTCGGTCATCAGGCTGATGTCGGCGCTCTCAATCTTTTCATCCATGGCGGGATCTCTTGTTCGTTATGGTTAGCGAGCCACACCATAGCACAATGAACAGGCGAACGATTACCGATCAGTTGTATCGGGAATCACCACTCAGTCGCGAAAGAACTCCCGCTCGTAATCGCGGATGCGCGACACCTTGTCGACCGAAGCACCACCGCCGAATTCCGTTTCCAGAAAGGCCGTCACGATATTCTTGGCCAGCTCCGGGCCGACGACCCGGGCACCGAGCGTGACGACCTGGGCATCGTTACTCGAACGCGCCTTGGCCGCCGAATAGGTATCGTGCGCCTGGGCCGCCCGGATACCGCGCACCTTGTTGGCCGAGATCGCGACGCCGATACCGGTGCCGCACACCAGCACAGCCCGATCCGCCTCACCGGCGCTGATCGCCTGCGCCACGCGAACCGCCACATCCGGATAGAGCACCGGCTCGGCATTATAGGTTCCGAAATCCATCACCTCGAAGCCCAGCGCACGGGCATGCGCCATCAGGATCTCCTTGAGTTCGAATGCAGCCTCATCGCCACCGAAAGCGACCCGCAACGCCCCTTTTCCGACGCCATTTGCATCAGACATGGACAGACCTCCAACTCGACTGGCCGCCGACCCAATGTCGGCAGGCACATATACAAATTATCAATGCACGTACATTTGTAAAGCCTAAGCGTGCAAAATTGCAATGGTTGATCAAAATAATGCGGGTCGAACAAAGCGAAGAGTCGGTCAAGCTGCTCCATATAACCACCTGTTTTTATGAGTTATAACGACCTAAACGGGCCAAATATTAGACAAAAGGCGAACACGAGGCCGGACAAAGAACCTTGACAGCCTACGGACAAATACCTAAACATTTGATCGCATATAGAACATAAATCACTCGGGTGGACGATTGCAGCTCCTGGAGCGCGCTCATCAACCCGCGTGCTGGGCGTCGGACCGGGAGCCTTCTAAGATGGACTCTCGGTCGATCATTGGATTCACAAAAACAACCCGTCCATGAGGAAGGTCCCATGCAACGCATCATCAACGATCCCGACAACGTGGTGGATGACGCCGTACGCGGTTATCTGCGCGCCTCCCCCACTCTTTACGCGGCCACCGACCATCCACGGGTCCTGAAATACGCCGGCAACGTCGACGCGGACAAAGTGGGCGTGGTCACCGGCGGCGGCTCCGGCCACGAGCCCGCCTTCCTGGGCTACGTCGGCGAAGGGCTGTGTGACGCCGTCGCGATCGGCGAAATCTTTTCCTCCCCCACGGCCGACGCTTTCCACAAGGCCTTCGCCGCCGCCGATCGCGGCCGGGGCGTGGCCTGTCTCTACGGCAATTACGCCGGCGACAACATGAACGTGAAGCTGGCCCGTCAGATGGCCGAACTGGACGACATCGAGGTGCAGACCGTGGTCGCCCGGGATGATGTGGCCTCGGCCCCCGCCGATCAACGCGACAAGCGGCGCGGCGTGGCCGGCGAGATCATGATGTGGAAGATCGGCGGCGCCGCCGCGGCCCGGGGCGACAACCTGAGCGAAGTCATCCGCCTGGCGCAGAAGGCGGTCGACGCCTGCTCCAGCATCGGCGTGGGCCTCTCAAGCTGCACCATTCCCGCCAACGGCAAACCGAATTTCTCCATCGAGCCGGGCAAGATGGAACTGGGCATCGGCCACCACGGTGAGCCGGGCATTGAGGTCACCGATCTCACCTCGGCAAAAGAGATGGCCGCCACGATGTGCAAGCCGATTCTCGAAGACCGGCCGTTCAACCGGGGCGACGACGTGGCCGTGCTGGTCTCCGGCCTGGGTGCCACACCGGTGATGGAGCTGAACCTGCTCTACGCCGACGTGGCGGACATCCTGGAAGAGGCAGGCATAACGGTACATCGCACCTATATCGGCAACTACTTCACCTCGCTGGAGATGATGGGCGCCACCCTGACCCTGATGAAACTGGACGACGAACTGAAAACATTGCTCGATGCCCCGGCAACATCCCTGGCGCTCAGCCAGTAATCCCGCGGCCACCTGGGAGACCGATCATGTACTACCTGGATACCTCGAAAGGCCATGACATCCTGCAGGATCTCGTGGCCATCATTCTGGAAAACAAGAATTACCTCAGCGAAGTGGACGGCGCCATCGGCGACGGCGACCACGGTATCAATATGGCAAAAGGCTTTCGCCAGTGCGGTGAAGCCATCGACGGCCAGTCGCTGTCCCTGTCCAAGGGCCTGGGCAAGCTGGCCAGCGTGCTGATGGGCTCCATCGGCGGCTCCAT
The DNA here is from genome assembly GCF_003789045.1 of Marinobacter sp. R17. Lineage (NCBI taxonomy): Bacteria > Pseudomonadati > Pseudomonadota > Gammaproteobacteria > Pseudomonadales > Marinobacteraceae > Marinobacter > Marinobacter sp. R17. The sequence continues at coordinate 13,001 of NZ_RHGZ01000031.1, forward strand.
GGGACCGCTCTACGGCAGCCTGTTCCTGGGCATGGCCACGGCCGTCAAGGACAAGGACACGATCGACGAGGCCGCCTTCGGCGAGATGCTGGCCAGCGGGTTGCGCTCGCTGCAGGACATCAGCGATGCCCAGGTGGGCGACAAGTGTCTGCTGGATACGCTGGTGCCGGCCGTCGAAGCGTACCAGCACGCGGTGGCCAACGGCGACGATTTCACCGTGGCGCTGAAACAGATGCGCCAGAGCGCTGAACAGGGCAAGGAATCGACCCGGGACCTGGTCTCGAACATCGGACGGTCGGCCCGACTGGGCGAGCGCTCACGGGGTCACCTGGATGCCGGCGCGGTGTCCTGCTGCCTGCTCCTGACCCAACTGGCGGACAGCACCGAGTCCCGCCTGCAGCAACAGGCGGCCTGAAACCGCTGATTCCGGGGCGTCGCCGTTCAGTAACGGCGCTCCGGTATGCCTTCCCTGCTTCAAATCGCTGGCGCCGTCGCGTTCACGACACCACACCAGCGGACACTGTGATTAACGAGTGCCATCGGTGCAGGGCTGAACGCTCGCCGGCCTCGACTTTCATGGACTCAACGATCGCAGCATCCACATTTTGCCGTTCCCAGACAGAGGAGCCCAGTCATGCCATCGCAACTCGACGCGCTCAAAGCCCATTCCCTGGTCGTCGCCGATACCGGTGACCCGGCCGTCATGCGGCGCTATACCCCGCAGGATGCCACCACCAACCCGTCACTGATTCTCAAGGCGTTCGAACTTCCCGATTACCAACCGCTGATCGACCGGGAACTGCAGGCCATTGCGGCCTCGGGCGCCGACCGGTCGCAGCAGGTGTCACAGGCCGTCGACGTGTTGTCCGTGGCCATGGGCTGCGAAATCGCCCAGCTGGTGCCCGGCCGGGTGTCCACGGAAGTGGCCGCACGCCTGTCCTTCGACACCGACGCCAGCATCCGCAAGGCCTTCGATCTGATTGAGCAATACGACAAGCGGGGCGTCGGCCGCGAGCGCGTCCTGATCAAGCTGGCCTCCACCTGGGAAGGGATCCGCGCTGCCGAGGTGCTGGAGAAGGAAGGCATCCAGTGCAACCTGACACTGCTGTTCAGCGATGCCCAGGCCCAGGCCTGTTTCGATGCCGGCGTGTTCCTGGTCTCGCCTTTCGTGGGGCGGGTGACCGACTGGTACAAGCAGCAAACCGGCGAGGACTACACGCCGGCCAACGATCCCGGCGTGCGCTTCGTGCGCGGCGTTTGCGAGCGGGTCCATGCCGGCGGCTACGACACCGTGGTCATGGGCGCCAGCTTCCGCAACACCGGCCAGGTGCTGGCGCTGGCCGGATGCCCGCGGCTGACCATTTCACCGGCGCTGCTGGAAGCACTCGCGGCCACCGACGGCCCGGTTGAGCCTCAGGTTGCCCCATCCGACCGGGGAGGCCAGCCTGCGACACCGCTGTCCGAGGCGGACTTCCGCTGGGGCCACAATCAGGATCCCATGGCCAACGACAAGCTGGCCGAAGGCATCCGCCGCTTCGCCGCCGATCAGGATCATCTGGAAAACCTGATTGACGATCGACTTTCCGCTCTCTGAACCTGCCCGAGGAGGATACCCATGCCATCCCGTTTCGAATTGGCCAATGCCATCCGCGCGCTCGCCATGGATGCCGTCCAGAAAGCTGGGTGCGGCCATCCCGGCGCACCCATGGGGCAGGCGGACATTGCCGAAGTTCTGTGGAACGATTTCCTGAGTCATAACCCCGGTAATCCGGACTGGCCCAACCGCGACCGTTTTGTGATGTCCAACGGCCACGGGTCGATGCTGCAATACGCCCTGCTGCACCTGTCCGGTTATGAGGTGAGCCTCGACGACCTCCAGCAGTTCCGTCAGCTCCACTCGAAAACGCCGGGACACCCGGAATACGGTTACACCCCCGGCATCGAAACCACCACCGGCCCGCTGGGTCAGGGCTTGGCGAACGCCGTGGGCATGGCGCTGGCCGAGCGCACCCTGGCGGCCCAGTTCAACCGCGACGGGCACCGGATTGTCGATCACCACACCTATTGCCTGGTGGGCGACGGCTGCCTGATGGAAGGCATCTCTCATGAAGCCGCCTCTCTGGCGGGCACCCAGGGCCTGGGCAAGCTGATCGTGTTCTACGACGACAACGGCATTTCCATCGACGGCGAGGTGGAGGGCTGGTTCACCGACGACACCGCCCAGCGTTTCGACGCCTACCACTGGCACGTCCAGCGTGTGGACGGGCACGATCCGGAGGCCATCCGGCGCGCGATCGAACAGGCCCGCGCGGAGGCCGACCGCCCCAGCCTGCTGATCTGCAAGACCGTGATCGGCTTCGGCGCGCCCAACAAACAGGGCAAGGAAGACGCTCACGGCGCCGCGCTGGGCGAAGACGAAGTCGCCGCCGCCCGAACCCAATTGGACTGGCCGCACGATGCTTTCCGCATCCCGCAGTCCATCTACGACGGCTGGGATGCCCGGGCCACCGGCGCCCGGCTGGAAACCGAGTGGAACCGACGCTTTGCCCGCTACGCCGAGGCCTTCCCGGACGCCGCCAAAGACTTCGAGCGCCGCATGGCGGGCGAGCTGCCCACGTCGTTCGACACCCTGGACCTGGTGGGCGCCGCCAACGAGCGCACCGAGTCGATCGCTCCGCGCAAGGCCTCGCTCGGGTGCCTCAATACCCTGGGTCCGAAACTGCCGGAGCTGCTGGGCGGCAGTGCCGATCTGGCCCCATCCAACCTGACGTTCTGGGACGGCGCCAAGGCGATCAGCGCGGAAACGCCCGGCGGCAACTACGTCCACTACGGGGTGCGGGAATTCGGTATGGCCGCCATCATGAACGGGATCGCCCTGCACGGGGGCTTCGTCCCCTACGGCGCCACCTTCCTGATTTTCTCGGAATACATGCGCAATGCCGTACGCATGGCCGCGCTGATGAAGCAGCGGGTGATCTACGTGTTCACGCACGATTCCATTGGTCTGGGTGAGGACGGTCCAACCCACCAGCCCATCGAACAGCTGGCCACGCTGCGGGCCACACCCAACCTGTCCACCTGGCGTCCGGCGGATGCGGTGGAGACCGCCGCGGCCTGGCAGACCGCCCTGCAACGGAACGACGGTCCCACCGCACTCGTCTTCTCCCGCCAGGGCCTGCCCCACCAGACGCGCACCGGTGATCAGATCGACGCCATCCGACAGGGTGGCTATGTGTTGCAGGATGGTGCCGGCCAGCCCGAGCTGATCCTGATCGCCACCGGTTCGGAAGTCAGCCTCGCCATGGCGGCGGCCGACAAGCTGACCGCGAAAGGACGCGCCGTGCGCGTGGTCTCCATGCCCAGTTGCGACACTTTCGATGCCCAGCCGGCCAACTACCGGGAACAGGTGCTGCCGTCGGCGGTGAAGGCGCGGCTGGCGATCGAGGCCGGCCACCCGGATGGCTGGTACAAGTATGTGGGACTGGATGGCCGCGTGATCGGCATGAGCACCTTTGGCGAATCGGCGCCCGCGCCGGAACTGTTCAAGGCGTTCGGCTTTACCGTGGAAAACGTACTGGCCGAGGCGGAGGCCCTGCTGGGCTAGTGTCCCGTCTGACTCATTGGCCATGCCTCACGTCACCCCGCCGTCAATCCGGCACTGGTGGCGTGGCGCCACACCGCATACAATAGCGTCGCCCGTGGGAAACCACGGGCTTCGTTCTCAGGGCGGGGTGAAAGTCCCCACCGGCGGTGATGGCGCCTGGCGCCTCAGCCCGCGAGCGCCTCAGGGCTTTGCCCGGAGGGTCAGCAGATTCGGTTAAAATCCGAAGCCGACGGTGATAGTCCGGATGGAAGAGAAGGAACGATTGAAAAGTCCAGACCGCGGATGAACCACGGGGCGCACAGCCTCCTGCGTTTTCCGCCGTATGCCATTTTCTGCGTTTCCAAATGGCATGGCCGTAGAGCGTTGCGAACGCTGTCGGTTGTGCCTGCATGCCCTGATTCTAGTGACAGGAGCCCATCAAAGGCTCCCCATGAGAGATCAACTATGAATCAGCAAACCTCCTTGAACCTTTCCGACGCCAGCCGCAACCAGCGTATTGCCTTCATTCAGGGCAACTGGCACCTCGACATCATCGATCAGGCGCGTGAAGCCTTCCTGGCGGAAGTCAGCCAGCATGGTCTGGACGCCGATCAGGTAGACATCATCACTGTCGCCGGGGCTTTTGAAATCCCGTTGCAGGCCAAGCTGCTGGCCGAAAGCGGCCAGTACGGCGCCATCGTCGGCGCGGGCTTCGTGGTGGACGGCGGCATCTACCGCCACGAATTCGTCGCCCAGGCGGTGATCGACGGGCTGATGCGGGTGCAGCTGGATACGCGCGTGCCGGTCCTGTCCGCTGTGCTGACGCCGCACCACTTCCACGAGCATGCGACGCACCACGACTACTTCTACAAGCACTTCTCCGAAAAAGGCGTGGAAGTGGCGCGGGCGTGCCTGATGACGTTGGAAAACATGGAACAGGCGCGGAAATTGACGGCCCAGTAGGTGAGAAGGGCTGCCTCTGGGACGAGTCGGCCCCGAGCATGTAGCAGACGCTTCAGCTTCTGAGGCGCCGCCCAGGCGCCCCAGTCGCTATCAATTCCCCCGAAGATGAAGCGTCTTGTGCTCAACCTTGTGGCGATATCGCCATAGTCTAATCGAAGCGAATGGACGCCCTTGCCGGAGAAAGGACAGGGATGTCCTGGCCGCAATTGCCGGCCAGGGATGGCGGTGTATTGCGGCGGAGGCAAGGGGGTTCATTGGCTTCTGGCTCCATAAGTTCAGGCTGGCGACGTTGATGCCTTTCGATCTGAAAAAAGGCCGTCCTGTGGACGGCTCAGAAGCTGAAGCGTCTGCTACATTTTAACGATACCTACGAGTTGTCTGCGGTCCGATGCTCATAGGTAGCATCCAGCCGCGACTTCAGATAATCCGCAAACGTCACCGGCGCGTACTTGGGTGTCTCATCCGGGTAGATGTCCCGCGGATCCACCACCGAATCCGGATTGGCTTCCAGGAAGTAGGCGATCGAATAGCGCTCCTGCTCCGGCGGGCGCACGCGGTGCGGGGTGGACACGTAGGTGTCGTTGCTCCAGCGCATCAGGCAGTCGCCGATGTTGCAGACGAACGCCCCTTCCACGTGGGGCGCGTCGATCCACTCGCCCTGACGGGTCAGCACTTCCAGTCCCGCGACCTTGTCGGTGGCCAGCAGGGTCAGGTTGCCGTAATCGGTATGGGCGCCGGCGGCGCCGTCCTTACGATCCGACTGGCCGGCACTGGCCGGGTAACGCAGGATGCGCATGGTGACGACCGGCTCGGCCAGATGTTGGGCGAAGAAATCTTCCGGCACGCCCAGATCCAGGCTGAAGCCGCGATGGATCACGCGGCCGAGATCCAGGCACGCGTCAAAGTACGCCAGCAGGTTGTCGCGCCAGCCGGCCAGTTCCGGCCAGAAATTCACACCGCGAAACGGCTTGCCCGCCACCACTTCCGGATGGTCTTCCGGCAGTTCCACGCCCAGGTTGAACGCTTCCTTCATGTCGGCGCCGGATTCCGGATTCAGCTTCTCGTCCGCCATGGCCACGTAGCCGCGGTTGTGGGGCGAACGCTTGATGGACAGCGCCTGCTTGTCGTCCACCGGCAGGGCAAAGAAGCGCTGGGACTCGGCAAACGCCGTGTCGATCACCGACTGGGGAATGCCGTGATCCACGGCGTAGAAGAAGCCCACCTCACGGCAGGCGCGACCCAGCTCGGCGGCGGTCTTGCGGCGCTCTTCGATATCGTCGCTGCGCAGACCGGCGATGGAAATCAGGGGAATTTCTTTCATATACACTCCTTCGGAGCGCTCTAAACCATGTCGACGCGAAGATGATCCAGAGCACGGCATCGTTCATACAGGGACAGGCCACAGGCTTGTGCCGTGGCGACCACATGGCCCTCGTCGACCTGCGTCGACCGACCGTTCTCAATCAGGCAGCGCCCGTCCACCCAGACGTGGGTGACGTTGCTGCCGCGCGCGGCAAACACCAGATTCCATAACAGATTGCCGCCATCGTCCCTGATGTCGTGGGGCGTCAGGTTGGGCGCCCCCAGGTCCAGCATCACGAGATCGGCTTTCTTGCCCACCTCGATCGATCCGATCTCCCCGTCCAGCCCCAGTGCTTTGGCACCGCCGATCGTGGCCATGCGCAGGATCTGGTCCGCCGGCAGCGCGGTGGCGTCCAGCCGCGTGGCCTTCTGGATCAGGGAGGCGAATTTCATTTCCTCGAACAGGTCGAGGCTGTTGTTGCACACCGGGCCATCGGTGCCCAGCCCGAGCGTCAGCCCCGCCGCCAGCATGTCCGGCGTGCGGGCCACACCGCTGGCGAGTTTGGCGTTGCTGACCGGGCAATGAGCAATCGAGGTGCCGGTGTCGGCGAGTCGTTTGATCTCATCGTCGTTGAGCCAGACGCAATGGGCGATCAGGGTCTTTTCCCCCAGCACACCGTAGTGGTCCAGCATCCCGATGGAGCGACGGCCGAACGCGTCCAGCACCGCCGCTTCCTCTTCTTTCTGTTCGCAGGCGTGGGTGTGGATACCCACCCCGTAGTCCTGCTGGCAGCGCACCGCGTCGCGATAGGCGTCTTCGCTGCAATAGAACAAGTGCTCCAGCCCCATCCACACCTGGATGCGGCCGGACTGGCTGTCGTGATGGGTCCGGATCAGGCGTTTGTTTTCGTCACGGGTCGCGAAGAAATCCTTGCCCGGCTGGTCCGCCACGTAGGGCGCCAGATTGACCCGCAGGCCGACCTCACCGGCGGCATCGGCGCAGCGGTCCATGAACCGGAACATGTCCATGACGCAGGTGGTGCCACCTTTGAGCGCTTCGAGGTAGCACAGGCGGGCCGAATGGTAGGCGTCTTCCTCGGTCAGGGCGCGATGTTCCAACTGATAATAAGGCAGCCACTCCATCAGCGGCATGTTTTCCGTCACGCCGCGCATCAGGCTGGAGTGGGAATGGGCGTCCACCAGGCCCGGGATCAGCACCTTGCCGCGGCCATCCACCACCGGGCAGTCCGCTGGTGCGTCGACAGCTTCAGAAGGACCGACGGCGCTGATTCGGTCGTCTTCCACCAGGACGGTGGCGTCCGGAATGACCGTGTTCCTGGAATCAACCGTAAACACGGCCACGTGCGTGATGGCGAAACGGGACATATCCGATTACTCCGGCCGGATCGGCGGGTCCAGGTCGACGGTGTCGCAGTTATCCCCCGGGCCACGACGGTCCACCACGAGGAAATCCGCATCCCGGTTCACCGGCAGCAGGGGCGCATGCCAGGTGCCGGCGTGATAGTTCACACCCTGTCCGGGCTTGGCGTAAAAAACATGAACTCTTGCCGGATCAAACTCACCCGGCGGCGCCACCACCACCCAGTAGGGCTCATTGCCGATCGGCATAAACGCCTGGCTGCCCTGCGGGTGGCGCTCCATCAGGTCGATCAGCAGCGGTTCCAGCGGCTGGCCGCGGAAGATGGAGATGATGGCATCCGCATCCTCGCCCAGGGTTTCCACCGCCGCCAGGGCGTGGAAACGCTCGGTGCGACCGGCGTTAATGGGAAACGAGGCGGCCCCGTTCGTTTCAATCACATCCCCGAACGGCGCAAAGGCCGCCCGGGTCAGGGGCTGACTCTGGATGACCCGAGGCGCGCTCATTGGACCGGCTTCCCCCACAGCCGCACGCGACTGATCCCGCCGTCGGGGATGCTGTTCACCCGGATGTGAGTGATCGGCCCCAGGTCGTTCAGTTCGCCGAATTCGTGGATGGCGTCGGCCGTCAACGGCTGCTCATCGAGCAGGGTTTCCCAGAACATGCTCTGGGTGATGATGGACTGGCGCGTGCCCTGCTCCACGCAGGCGGCCTGGATGGAGACGCGATCCGGGAAGTTGCCCTTGAAGTGGGCGGTGTCGATCTCGAGGCCTTCGGCGAAGCCCTTGTGACCCAGCTTGAGGATGCACCACTCGTTGCCCGGCTCCCGGCGGCGACGGGTTTCCCAGCCGTCGCCCATGTTGATGCCCCGGCCGGGACGCAACAGCTTGCGCGGCTCGCCGTAATGGGCGTCGCTCCAGGCCACCTGGTCGCCGCCGTTGGCCAACGCCAGCAGGTCCAGGCGCTCGTCGGCGCTGCGGTTGTCCCAGTCGCAGAACGGCTGGCCGTAGACCCGGAAACGGGCCATGCCGCCGTCCGGCCAGATGTGCAGGCGCAGGTGGGTCCAGGGTCCGGAAGCGGCCAGCGCTTCAAAGCGATGATCATTGCCCGACAGGGACACCGCCGGCAGGATTTCCTGCCAGTCGGCGTCGTTGTCGGGATCGGCTTCCGGCGACCAGCAGGCCTCGACGGACGCCGCCGGGGCAAAGTTGCCGGTGAAGAAGCTGGTGTCGAAATCGACGCCGTGCAGCACGCCCGGCATGGCCAGGCGCAGGATGCACCAGTCGTGGCCCGTGTTGCGACGGCGGCGGGTCTCCCAGCCGTCCATCCACTTGCCGTGATCGTCGTATTTATCCGGGTAGAAGCGCGCGGGCTCGGGATCCAGCATACGCTCACGGGGGGCGAAGAATTCGTCGGTGACCCAGGTCACCTCGGCGCCGAGGCTGCCGTCGGCGAGGTTCAGGTAGTGCCTTGAAAAATCAGGCCCTTCGATGATGGGGGCGACTTGTACATCGGTCATGTTCTGTTGGCTCTCTGGTTGTTCCGGGGCAGCGGCGTGAATGCACTTTATTGAATCAGGGCAGCCTTGCAGGCTGCTCCGAAGCTAAAGCGTCGGCTACATTTCCAGCTCACTCGAGCGTGTAGCAGATGCTTCAGCTTCTGAGGCACCGCAGGTGCCCCTCATTGCCCTGTTATCGATTCATTTTGGCTTGTACGGATGCTCCGCCTTCCAATGCCGCGCAATATCCAACCGCCGGCAGATCCACACCTGCTCATGCTTCTGGACGTAGTCGAGGAACCGCTGCAGCGCCCGGAAGCGACCCGGTCGACCGACCAGCCGGCAATGCAGACCGACGGACAGCATCTTGGGCGTTTCGGCCCCTTCCTCGTAAAGCACGTCGAACGCGTCTTTCAGGTACTGGAAGAACTGCTCGCCGGAGTTGAAGCCCTGGTTGGTGGCGAAGCGCATGTCGTTGGTGTCCAGGGTGTAGGGCACCACCAGATGCGGCTTTTGCTCACCGTCGCGGGTTTCGACCGTGGTCCAGAACGGCAGGTCGTCGCCGTAGTAATCGCTGTCGTATTCAAAGCCGCCGGCTTCCACCACCAGTCGGCGGGTGTTCGGGCTGTCGCGTCCCGTGTACCAGCCCAGCGGACGCTGGCCGGTCAGCTCGGTCTGGATGGCAATGGCCTGTTCCATGTGCTCGCGCTCGCGGGATTCGTCCATGTCCTGGTAGTGAATCCAGCGCAGGCCGTGGCAGGCGATCTCGTGGCCATCGTCGATAAACGCCTGGGTGACGGCCGGGTTGCGCTGCAACGCCATGGCGACGCCAAACACCGTCAACGGCAGGTCACGCTTTCTGAATTCCCGCAGTACGCGCCAGACACCCGCGCGGGAGCCGTACTCGTAGATCGACTCCATGCTCATGTGCCGGTCCGGATAGGGCTGCGCGCCGATGATCTCGGACAGGAAGATCTCGGAATGGCTGTCCCCGTGAAGGACGCAGTTCTCGCCACCTTCCTCGTAGTTCAGGACAAATTGGATCGCGATCCGAGCTTTTCCCGGCCAGTTGGCGTGAGGCGGATGGGCGCCGTAGCCGAGGAGATCGCGCGGGTAGTCGTTGTTCGTACTCATGATGTCTTGGGCTCCAAACCGCAGCCGCGCAGGATCACGCCGGTCAGGAAGTTGGCCGCGTGCTCGAAATCCTGCGCTTCGTATTCGGCCTTGTTCTCCACCATCAGGATCTGGACCTGGAAGTCCGCGTAATGCTGGGTCGAGGACCAGATCAGGAAGATGAGCTGCACCGGATCGACCGGCGCCATACGGCCGTCATCGATCCATTGCTGAATGACTTTGGCCCGCCCCCGGACCCATTCGCGCATGTTGGTGCGCAGGTGGTCCTTGAGGAAAGGCGCGCCCTGGATGATCTCCTGGGCAAACAGGCGGGACGCCATGGGGTGTTGTCGCGACATCTCCACCTTGGTCCGGATAAAGGTTTCCAGCGCCTCCGCCGGATCGTCGTCCGGGCTGATCTCGGAGAACACCGCGTTCCAGCGGCTCATGATGTCATCGAACAGCGCCGAGTAGATGCGCTGCTTGTTGCTGAAGTAATACAGCACGTTGGACTTGGGCAATTCCGCCCGTTCGGCGATGTTCTGGATTGTCGCACCGCGGAAGCCGTGGTGGGCAAACTCCTCCTCGGCGGCGGCGATAATCCGTTCCCGATTCTTCTCCCGAATGCGTCCCGGACGGTATCGACGTGTCCGGCCTTTCTCCGGTGTGTCCTCGATCTCGTTGATGTTCGCTTCAGGTTGCAGAGTCATGGGCATCCATCGCTTTAGAGGCGGGGGAGACCGATACCGGACTCCCCCGGGTTGGCGTTAAAAGTGGAACTTCACGAGGGCACTGACGGCGCTCTCGGTCCCGTAAATGTCATCATCACCGACTCCGTACTTGTTGTTCCAGTAGGAGTACTCGATACCGGCATACAGCACACCCGGATTGCCGGTGAAGTTACCCAGGTCCAGCTTGAACTGGGGATTGAAGTGCATCTCGGACGCGTGATCCCCTTCGGCTGTTGACCAGTCCATATAGCCGTCGAACAGGAATCGCGCGGGGCCCACTTCGAACGGCGAGCCCCAGGTGACGGTCAGCTGCCAGTCGTTGTCCGGATCGCTGAATCCGGCGGCGCTGCTGTTGTTACTGGCATAGTACCCAACCGTGTTGAAGTACTGGAAGCCGGGCAGATCCCAGGACAGGCCGAAGCCCGTCAGGATGTTGTTCTGTTCCGGGGCACCGCCGTATTCGTAGGTGCCGGCCAGGTAGACGTCCTTCACCGGACCAAAGCTGAGGTCATTCCCGGTGAGCCAGCCGAGGCTCAGTGAGGGCGAGAACTCGCCATAGACGTTGTCGTTGCCCTTATCCGGTCCGCGACCGTGATTGCGGTCAAAGAACAGGAAAGTCCCGCCCCAGTCGTGCGCCGTAACGTTCTCGAAGGTGAAGACGGTGTCTTCCTCCTGACGGTCGCCGTACGCTTCATAGTCGGCGCTGTGCAGCAGCGAAATGCTGGAGTCCGAAAAGAATTTTTCCGCGTGGGCCGCCGGCATGCAGGCCGCCGTTACACAAGTCGCTAGCAGTGTTTTACGAAGTGCATTCATGGTCGAAGTATCCTCTGTCATTTATTTTGCGGCGGTTCGGAGAGCCCCCTGAGTCGCCTTTTTCATCGTTGGCAGTGGCATTTTTCGTTATTGAAACTTGTCTACTCGCAAGCTTGTCGGGGCGGCCGTTACATTGACGGCCGCCTCCCATTTCTTCTTTCCTAACGACTGGGCCGCCAGGGTTGACCGATGGACAGCGGCGTATGCAGCCGTGTCCGGGTCGGGTTCGCGGAAAGCAGGACCAGCACGGTCACCGTCACCCCATACGGCAGCATGGCCAGCAGTTCCGGGGAGATGTCCCAGCCAAAGCCCTGCAACACCAGGTGCAGGATGCTGGCGAGGCCGAACAGATACGCGCCCAACAGCACCCGCACCGGCCGCCAGGTGGCGAACACCACCAGCGCCAGGGCAATCCAGCCGCGGCCAGCGGTCATGCCTTCCGTCCACAGCGGGGTATAGGCCAGGGACAGGTAGGCGCCCGCCAAACCCGCCATGGCCCCGCCGAAGCTCACCGCGAGGTAGCGGATCAGCAGGACCGGCAGGCCGTTGGCGTTGGCGGATTCGGGCGATTCACCCACCGCCCGCAACAAAAGGCCTCCCCGGCTGTGGCGCAGGAAGACATAGACCGCCACGAAAAGCCCCAGGGAGACGTAAACCAGCAGGTCATGATTGAACAGGACCGGGCCGAGCACCGGGATGTCGCTGAGGAACGGGATCGGCAGCTTGGTGAAACCGTCGATGGTCTTGCCCACGAAATCGGTGCCGACGAAGGCACTCAGGCCGGTGCCAAAAATAGTCAGGGCCAGACCGGCGGCGTACTGGTTGGCCGCCAGGGTGATGGCCATGAAGCCGAACAGCAGCGACATGCCCACCCCGGCGGCCATGCCGGCAATGACACCGACCAGCAGGCTGCCGCTGGCGTAGACGCCGGCGAACCCGGCCACCGCGCCGATCAGCATCATGCCTTCCTGACCCAGGTTAAGAACGCCGGAACGCTCGCAGATCAGTTCCCCCAGCGCCACGATCAGCAGCGGGGTACCGGCCACCACGGTTGCGGCGAGAATATTGACGATCATGTCGGGACTCATCTCAGCTCTCCTGTGTGGCCAGCGGCGTGTTGGAACCGGCCGACGCGGTGATGTGCTTGCGGGTCAGGCGTATCCGGTAGTGAATAAAAGCGTCGCAGGTGAGCAGGTAGAACAGCAGCAGGCCCTGGAACAGGCCGGTCATGGCCTTGGGCAGATTCATGCCGATCTGCATCATCTCGCCACCGAGGAAGGTCAGCGCCAGCAATGCACTGGCCAGGATCAGGCCGATCGCCCGCATGCGGCCCAGGAAGACCACGATGATGGCGGTGTAGCCGTAGCCCGGCGACACCTGCGGGATCAGTTGCCCGATCGGGCCGGTCACCTCGGACGCTCCGGCCAGACCGGCCATGCCACCAGCTACCAGAAAGGCGAACCAGATCAGTCTTTTGCGCGGAAAGCCGGCGAACTCGGCGGCCTTCTCATCCTCACCCAGCACCTTGAGCTGGAAACCGATAAAGGTGCGAGCAAACAGGACGCCGACCGCCACCGCCGCCAGCAGCGCGAACAGCAGGCCGATGTGCAGACGCGTTCCGGGAATCAGCATCGGCAGCAGGGCGGCGTCACCGAACATCGCCGACTGCGGGAAGCTGAAGCCGTAAGGATCCTTCAGCGGCCCGTGCACGGCGTACAGCAGCAGGTTCAGGGCGATGTAGTTGAGCATGATGGTGGTGAGGATTTCATTGCAGTGGAAATGCGTCTTCAGGAACGCCGCGATCGCCGACCACAGGGCGCCACAAGCGATGCCTGCCAGCAGCACCACGGGCAAAATCCAGAAGCCAGTGCCTTCGCCGAACTGCAGGGCCGCGATGGTGGCGCCGACCGCGCCCATCAGGAAATGGCCTTCCGCCCCGATGTTCCAGATCTTGGCGCGATAGCAGATGGTCAGGCCCGCGGCACACAGCAACAGCGGCGCCGCTTTGAGCCCAAGCTCCGCCACACCGACGGCATCGCTGATCGGCACAATGAAGAACAGGCGCAGCCCTTCCACCGGGTCGCGATCCAGGCCGAGGAAAATCAGGAAGCCGGTGATGATGGTCAGCATCAGCGCCAGCACCGGCGACAGGTACTCCATCAGACGCGAATCGACCTGGCGGCGTTCAAGCGACAGCATGGTTCACCTCCCCGGCCGCGTCCGCGAAATCGCCGGCCATCCACTGCCCCAGCTGTTCGATACTGAGGGATTCGGTCGGCACGAGCGGCGACAGCCGTCCCCCGCAGAGGGCTCCCATGCGGGTACAGAGTTCAAACAGCTCATCAAGATCCTCGGAAATCAGCAGGACAGCGGCACCTTTGTCGCGCAGCTCCACCAGCACCTGGTGGATGGCCACCGCGGAGCCCACGTCCACACCCCAGGTGGGGTGGGAAGCGACCAGTAATTTGGGCGCCTGCAGCGCTTCCCGGCCGATAATAAATTTCTGGAGATTGCCGCCGGACAGGCTGCGGGCCGTGGCTTCAACGCCGTCCGACTTCACCTGGAAGCGGTCACGAACCCGAGCCGCATACTCCCGCACCTTGCGGTAGGCCACCCAGCCCTTACTCACCATCCCCTGGGCAGAGGCGGTCAGCAGGGTGTTGTCCACCAGGGACATGTCCGGGACGGCCCCGCGCCCCAGCCGCTCTTCCGGTACCACGGCGATGCCGGCCCGGCGCCGCGCGTCCGGTCCCATCTGACCGACATCCTGCCCGTCAAAACGTACCTGGTTGGCCGCGGCCTTGTACTCGCCAGACAACGCCCGCAGCAGCTCGTCCTGGCCGTTACCGGCCACGCCGGCGATACCGACGATCTCGCCGGCCCGCAGTTCCATCGTGATGTCACGCAACGCGGTACCGAACGGGTCGTCGCTGGCGTAACTGAGCCCGCTCACCTCCAGCAAAGGCGCCCCGGGCGTGGCCGGCGGGACGTCGGTGCTGAGCGGGGTTTCGTCACCGACCATCAGGCGGGCGATGGCGTCGGTGGAGGTTTCGGTGGGGTCGCACTCGCCGGTGACCTTGCCGTTGCGCAGGACGGTGGCGTGATGACAGAGGTCGCGGACCTCCTGCAGCTTGTGGCTGATAAAGAGAATGCTGCAGCCTTCGTTGGCCAGTTGGCGCAGGGTGCGGAACAGATCGGCCACTTCCTGCGGGGTCAGCACCGAGGTGGGCTCGTCGAGAATCAGCAGCCGGCTGTCCTGGATCAGGCAGCGGACGATTTCCACCCGCTGGCGTTCGCCGGTGGACAAGCTGTGGACGTGGCGGCGGGGATCCAGCGCCATGCCGTAATGGGTCGAGACGTCGCGGATGCGCTGCTCCAGCTTCTTGCGATCCCTGGCCTCGCTGGCCGGCAGGCCCAGGGCGATGTTCTCGGCGACGGTCAGGGTCTCGAACAGGGAGAAGTGCTGGAAGACCATGCCGATCCCCAGCTGCCTGGCATGGGCCGGACCTTGCAGCGTCAGCTTTTCACCGTCCCAGTAGAGAGTGCCCTCGTCCGGCTGGATCACCCCGTAGATCACCTTCATCAGGGTACTCTTGCCGGCCCCGTTCTCACCCAGCAGGGCGTGGATCTCACCGGGTGCTACGGTCAGGTCAATACCGTCATTGGCCCGGCAACCGGGGTACTCCTTGACGATATGTTCCAGACGTAGCCGTGCCGCTGCCGTCATCATTGAACCTCATTCGTGTAATAAACTGACCAGACAATCAACATTTCGAACGTGAGCAATTTGCTTGCCAACTGGTCACAAAAAATCATTTTGCTATAAACTCGACTAGTTGGTCAGAAAATTGCAAAAACACCGATCAGGTAATGAATTAAGTAACGGGCATCAGCCTGTTACGCCAAGCAGACCGCCCCGCCCACGCGTCCTGAAAAGCGCGGATTCATGGGCCTGGAGGGTGGCCATAATACGCAAGATGGTGAGACCCGTGATCGAATTTTTTCTCAATGGCGAGCCCCGGAAGTTATCGGATACTGACCCAAATCTGAGCATTCTGGAATGGTTGCGCACCAAAATGCGCCTGACCGGCACCAAAGAGGGCTGCGCGTCCGGCGACTGTGGCGCCTGCACCGTGAGCGTGGGCGTCCTCGATCCCGGCGCCCGCGCGCTGCGTTATGAATCGGTGAACAGCTGCATCGCCGTGATCGGCAGCCTGCACGGGAAACACTTGGTGACGGTGGATGTCTTAAAGGAAGAACCTGCCCATCCGGTCCAGAAAGCCATGATCGAGTGCCACGGGGCACAATGCGGGTTCTGTACGCCGGGTATCGTCATGTCTCTGTTCACCCTGCACACGGCGCGTCAGGCGGATCCCAACCGGCTCGCCGCGCCCCCCAGTCACCACGAGCTGCTGGAAGCGCTCGCGGGCAACCTGTGCCGCTGCACCGGCTACCGCCCCATTATTGAGGCCGGCCGCCGTGCCTGCGTCGAGACCTGGACACCGGGCGAGACCGGCAAACGCTTCAACGGCCCGGACTGGCTGCAGGACGGCGCCATGATCGCGGCCCTGCAACGCATCAACGGCGAGAAAGGCAGCCTTCGTGACGAACACGGCCGTCGCTGCGACCTGCCGCAAACCCTGGACGAGCTGCGCACCCTGCGCGCGCAGTATCCGGAAGCCCGCCTGATCGCCGGCGGCACCGACCTGGCGCTGGAGATCACCCAGCAGCTCAAGGACCTCGATCATTTGATCAGCGTGGAACGCGTGGCCGAGCTGCAACAGCTCACAGAGGCCGACGACCATCTTTACCTGGGAGCCGGGCTGACCTATCGCCAGCTCAACGAGGTCTTGCCGACCCACTGGCCACATTTTGCACCGTTACTGGAACGTCTGGGATCGTTACAGATTCGAAATCGCGGCACCCTGGGCGGGAATATTGGTAACGCCTCCCCCATCGGCGACATGCCGCCGGCCCTGATCGCCCTGAACGCCGAGGTGGAACTGGACAGCCTGGACGGCGTGCGCCGACTGCCACTCGCCGACTTCTTCAAGGACTACAAGCAGACCGACCTGCAGCCCCATGAATTCATCCGCGGCGTGCGGGTACCGCCGCCCAAGGCCAACGAGCACCTGCTGCTGTACAAGATTTCCAAGCGCCTGGACGACGATATCTCCGCCGTGTTGGGCGCGTTCTGGCTGCACATCGAAGCAGGCACCGTGCGCGACGGCCGGCTCGCGTTTGGCGGCATGGCGGCCATTCCCAAGCGGGCAAGCACCGCCGAACAGGCCATCCTGGGCCAGCCGTGGAACGACGCCACCGTCGCCGCTGCAATGGCCGCCCTGGCCACCGACTTCAAGCCCATGTCGGACGTGCGTGCGTCCGCCGAATACCGCCTGCAGGTCGCCGGCAACCTGCTGCAACGCGCCCTGCTGGAGACCGGCAGCCACTTCGACTCTGCAATGCCCCTGACGGTGACCGACTATGCGTAAATTGCCCGAAAACATTGTCCAGCCGCCGGCGCGCGCGCGCGGCACCGCGGGTTCACGCATCGCCCACGACAGCGCCTGGAAGCACGTCAGCGGACAAGCCCGTTACATCGACGACCTGCCCGAGCCGCCCGGCCTGCTGCACGCCACCGTCGGCCAAAGCACCCAGGCCCACGCCCGCATCAAGTCCATGGACCTGAGCGCCGTGCGCGCCTATCCCGGCGTGGAAGCCGTGCTGACCGTCGACGACGTGCCCGGCCACACCGACATCGGCCCGGTCTTTCCCGGCGATCCGGTGCTGGCCGGCGATCTGGTGGAATTCATCGGCCAACCCCTGTTTGCGGTGGCGGCCACCTCCCTGCGCGCCGCGCGCCAGGCCGCCAAACTGGCGAAGGTGGAGTACGAGCCACTGGAGCCGGTGCTGACCACCAAAGACGCGCTGGCCCAACAGTTCTTCGTTCGCCCCTCCCACACCCAGGAGCGGGGCGATCCGGACAAGGCCCTGGCCGAATCCCCCCATCGCCTGCAGGCGGAGATGCACGTGGGCGGGCAGGAACACTTCTACCTGGAAGGCCAGGCCTGCCTGGTGGAACCTACCGAGGACGCCGGCGTGTTCGTGCACACCTCCAGTCAGCACCCGTCCGAGGTGCAGAAACTGGTGGCCGAGGTCCTGGCCCTGCCGATTCACGAAGTGCAGGTGGAAGTGCGTCGCATGGGCGGCGGCTTTGGCGGCAAGGAAACCCAGGCGGCGCCGCTGGCCTGCATTTCCAGCCTGCTGGCCCGGCACACCGGCCGCCCGGTGAAATACCGCATGGCCCGGCCGGACGACATGGTCCAGACCGGCAAGCGCCACGACTTCTACAACACCTACGACATCGGCTTCGACGACGAGGGCATGATCCACGGTGCCGACATCATGGTGGCCGGACGCTGCGGCTACTCGCCCGACCTGTCCGACGCCATCGTCGACCGCGCCATGTTCCACGCCGACAACGCCTATTACCTGGACCAGGCCCGGGTAGTCGGTCACCGCTGCAAGACCCACACGGTGTCCAACACCGCGTTCCGGGGCTTCGGCGGGCCGCAGGGCATGATGATCATCGAGCGGGCCATGGACGACATCGCTCGGCACCGCGGCCTCGACCCGCTGGACGTGCGCAAGCGCAACCTCTACGGCCCGGGCCGGGACGAGACCCATTACGGCCAGTCCGTGGAGCAGCACGTGCTCCCGGAATTGATTGAACAGCTTGAAGCCAGCTCCGATTACCGCGAACGTCGACAGGCCATCACCGAATTCAATCGCCGCAGCCCGGTGGTCAAACGCGGGCTGGCGCTGACGCCGGTGAAGTTCGGCATCTCCTTCACCGCCAAGCACCTGAACCAGGCGGGCGCGCTGGTGCACGTCTACACCGACGGCAGCATCCACCTGAACCACGGCGGCACGGAGATGGGCCAGGGCCTGTTCATCAAGGTCGCCCAGGTGGTGGCTTCCGCGTTCCAGGTGGACATCGACCGCATCAAGGTCTCCGCCACCCGCACGGACAAGGTGCCGAACACCTCCCCCACCGCCGCCTCCTCCGGCTCCGACCTGAACGGCATGGCGGCGCTGGACGCCTGCGAGAAGATCAAGGCGCGGCTGGTGGAGTTTGCGGTTGAGACCTACGGTGTTTCGGCCGACGACGTCGAATTCGCCAACAACCAGGTGCGTGTGGGCAAGGACCTCTTTGGCTGGGCCGACTTCGTGCAGCAGGCCTACATGGCCCGCGTGTCGCTGTCGTCCTCCGGCTTCTACGCCACCCCCAAGATTCACTACGACCCGGACACCGGCAAGGGCCGCCCGTTCCTCTACTACGCCAACGGCGCCGCCTGCTCCGAAGTGGTCGTGGACACCCTGACCGGTGAATACCGCGTGGTGCGCACCGACATCCTCCACGACGTGGGCCAGTCCCTGAATCCGGAGATCGACATCGGCCAGATCGAGGGCGGTTTCATCCAGGGCATGGGCTGGCTGACGACTGAGGAGCTGATGTACAGCGACAAGGGCCAATTGATGACCACCGGACCGGCCACCTACAAGATCCCGGCAGTGTCCGACGCGCCGGAAGATTTCCGGGTGTCCCTGCTGCCCCACAGCCCCAACCGGGAAGCGACGGTGTTCCGCTCCAAGGCGGTGGGCGAGCCGCCGCTGATGCTGGGCATTGCGGTCTGGTGCGCCCTGCGCGACGCCGTCGCCAGTCTGGCGGACTACCGCTACAGCCCGCCTTTTGACAGCCCGGCCACGCCGGAGCAGGTTCTCAAGGCCGTTACCGCCACCCGGCAGTGGCTGGCCGACAACGGAGGCGATGCCTCATGCAAAAGCGCCTGACCTGGTACGAAGCCGTGGCCGACTGCGAGCGGCGCGGTGAACCCTATGTGCTGGTGACCGTGCTGGGTGTGACCGGTTCGGTGCCGCGCGAGCCCGCCAGCAAGATGGTGGTCACCGGCGAGCAGAGCCACGACACCATCGGCGGCGGCCACCTGGAGTACCGCATCATCGCCAGCGCCCGGGAGCGTCTGGCGGCGCGGGACTACACCTACGAGATGGCCCATTTCCCGCTGGGCGCCAGCCTCGGTCAGTGCTGCGGCGGCAGCGTCGCGGTCCTGATGGAAGGCCACGCCGGCGGTGATGGCCGGCTGGTGGTGTTCGGCGCCGGTCACGTGGCCAAATCGCTGATTACCATCATGGGCGAGCTGCCCTGGCAGATCACCTGGGTGGACAGCCGTGCCGACAGTTTCCCGGACGCGCTGCCGGAGAACGTGCGCCGCCACCACACCGACGATCCGGTGGGCGATGCCGCCGCGCTGGCCGATGGCGCCCACGTGGTGATCCTGACCCACAATCACCAGCTGGATTTCGACCTGTGCCGCACGCTACTGGACGCGGGCAACGCCGCCTCCATCGGCCTGATCGGTTCCGACACCAAGGCGGACCGCTTCCGCCAGCGCTTGGCCCATCGCGGTTACAGCGAGGCCCAGATCGACAGCATCCGCTGCCCGGTCGGCCGGCGCGACGTGCCCGGCAAGCGGCCCATGGAAGTGGCAGTGTCGATTTCCGCCGAGCTGCTGACGCTGGCGACCGAAACGATGGACAAACCGGCCCGCCGCGGCCTGTCCTGGTCCAACCTGAAAACCCTGATGCGGGAAGACGCCGAACCCGCGCCCGCATCAAACCCGAAACTGGAGAACTGAATGTCCCTGGAATCCCTCAACGCGATGAGCGCGACCGAGGCCGCCGAGGTGCTGCGCACCTGCTGCGCCGCCGACCGCTGGGTCGAGGGCATGGTCGCCGCCCGTCCGTTTGCCGATCGCGATGACCTGCATAGCAAAGCGGAGGCCCTGTGGCCGGCCATGACCGAGCGCGACTGGCTCGCGGCGTTCGACGCGCACCCCAAGATCGGCGACGTGAAGAGCCTCAAGGCCAAGTACGCCAACACCCACGCCCTGGCCAGCGGCGAGCAGTCTTCCACGGCCGTCGCCAGCGATGACGTCCTGCACCGTCTAAAGGACGGCAACGACGCCTATCACGAGAAGTTCGGGTTTATCTTCATCGTCTGTGCCACCGGCAAGTCCGCCGACGAGATGCTGGCCCTGCTGGAAGCCCGTTTGCCCAACACCCGCGAGCAGGAAATCGAGAACGCCGGCCGCGAGCAGGCCAAAATCACCCACCTGAGACTGGATAAACTGGTATGAGCGAACGCAGCCCGATTACGACCCATATCCTCGACCTCGGCAGCGGCTACCCCGCCGAAGGCGTCGTCGTGACCCTCGAGCAGCAGGACGGCGACGGCTGGACCCAGGTGGCCAAGGGCACCACCGACAGCGACGGCCGCATCGGCCAATGGTTCGACGGCCCATTGGTGACCGGCCTGTATCGCCTGACCTTCGCTACCGGCGACTACTTCCAGGCCTACGGCAAGGACTGCTTCTACCCCCAGGTGACCATCGACTTCTCCGTCAGCGGTGACCAGGACCACTACCACGTGCCGCTGCTGCTGAATCAGTGGGGCTACTCGACGTATCGCGGGAGCTGATCACCATGGCGTCATCGCAACCGGTGCAGGCCTACCGGGGTCGGCTGCTGCATTTCCTGGCCGACCCCGGCCTGGAGACACCGGCGGACAACAGTTACGAGTGGTTCGAGGACGGGCTGCTGGTGGTCGAAGACGGCCGGATCAAAGCCGTGGGCTCCGCGGATGAGCTGATCGGATCGCTGCCCGAAGGCACGCCGATCGAGCACTGGCCGGAGCACGTCATCCTGCCCGGCTTTATCGACACCCACGTGCACCTGCCGCAACTCGGGGTGATCGGCAGCTACGGTGCCCAGTTGCTGGACTGGCTGGAGACCTACACCTTCCCGGCGGAAATGCGCTTTGCCGAGACCGACTGGGCCAAGAGCCAGGCCAACCTGTTCCTGGATCAGTTACTGCGCCACGGCACCACGTCCGGACTGGTGTTCTGCACGTCGCATCCGCAGTCGGTGGACGCCCTGTTCGAGGCCGCCGAAGCCCGCGGCCAGGCCATCACCGCCGGCAAGGTGATGATGGACCGCCACGCGCCGGAAGGCCTTTGCGACGAGGCCGAGAGCAGCTACCAGGACTGCCAGGCGCTGATCGACCGCTGGCACCACCACGGCCGGTTGCAATACGCCGTGACCCCGCGCTTTGCACCCACCTCCACCCCGCGTCAGCTGGAGCTGGCCGGCAAACTGGTGGCGGACAACCCGGGCGTGCTGATGCAGACCCACTGGGCCGAGAACAAGGCGGAAATCGCCTGGGTGAGCGAACTGTTCCCGGACCGGGCGGATTACCTGGACGTCTACGCCCACTACGGCCTGCTCACTGACCGTGCGGTGCTGGCCCACGGCATCCACATCAACGACGGTGATCGCCAGCGGCTGGTGGAAACCGGCGCGCGCATCGCCTTCTGTCCGACCTCCAACACCTTCCTCGGCAGCGGCCTGTTCGACCTGCGCAGCGCCCACCAGGCGGGCGTCACCCTGAGTCTGGCCACAGACGTGGGCGGCGGCACCAGCCTGTCGCTGCTCAAGACCATGGCCGAGGCCTACAAGGTCTGTCAGCTGCGCGAGCAGGCGTTGACGCCCTTCCAGGCGTTCTACCTGGCCACCCTGGGCAACGCAAAAGCGCTGCACCGGGACGACGAGATCGGCAACTTCGCCCCCGGCAAGGTCGCCGATTTCGTGCTGCTGGATACGGACGCCACCCCCATGCTGAGTCTCAAGCAGCACAGCACCCGTCTGCGCGACAGGCTGTTCGACCTGATGATCCTGGGCGACGACCGGGTCATCCAACGCACCTACATTGCCGGCCAGTGTCGGTTCGATCGGGATGCAGACCATGTTTCAGAAAAAGGAGTAACCGATGGCCGCGTACCTCAGTGAATGGCTCAGCCTGCTCATCCGCTGGTTTCATGTGATTGCAGGCGTCGCCTGGATCGGGGCGTCGTTCTATTTCATCTGGCTGGATAACCACCTGGAAGATCCGCCCGAGTGGAAGAAGAAAAAAGGCATCAAGGGCGACCTGTGGGCCGTCCACGGCGGCGGCTTCTACGAAGTGGCCAAGTACAAGCTGGGGCCCGAGAAAATGCCCGGCATCCTGCACTGGTTCAAGTGGGAGGCCTACAGCACCTGGCTCTCCGGCACCGCGCTGCTGTTCTCGGTGTACTACTTCGGCTCCAGCAGCTACCTGATCGACAACTCCAAGGTAGAACTGACCACCCTGTCTGCCGCACTGATCGGCCTGGGCTTTATCGGCGGCATGCTGCTGGTTTATGAGCTGCTGATCCGCAGCCCGCTGGCGAAGAACGGGATGGCCTTCGGCGCCGTGCTGTTTGTCCTGCTGGTGGCGGTGGACTGGGCACTGTTCCACATCTTTGCCGGACGCGGTGCGTTCATCCACGTGGGCGCGGTGATCGGCACCATCATGGTGGGCAACGTGTTCCTCGGCATCATGCCGTCCCAGCGGGCGCTGGTGGAGACGGTGGAACAGGGCCGGGAACCGGACGCGCGGGTGGAGCGCCTGGCGGCGCTGGCCAAGCTGCGCTCGACCCACAACAACTACCTGACCCTGCCGATCATCTTCATCATGATCAGCAACCACTACCCGATGCTGTACGGGCATCCGGAAGGCTGGATGATCCTGGCGGCGATCGGCTTTATCACCGCCTTCGCGCGGCACTTCTTCAACCTGAAGCACCGGGGCGTCTACCGGCCGTCGATTCTCCTGGCCTGCGGCATCATGACCGTGATCCTGATCGGCGTGATCGCCCCGCCCACCGGCAAGCAGGCGGAAACCGCCGCCACGAACGCTGACGCGCCCAAGGTGGCCGATACCGACATCCGGCAACTGGTGGATACCCACTGCTCGGCGTGTCACGCGAAGGATCCCAGCAACCCGGCCTTCCAGGCGCCGCCCGCGGGCATTGCGCTCGACTCGCTCAAAGCGGTCAAAGACCACAGCGCCCAGATCATGCAGGCGGCGGTGAACAGCCAGTACATGCCGCTGGGCAACACCACCGGGATGACGGAGAAGGAACGGAAAGAACTGGGAAGCTGGATACAGGCCCAGAAGTAACAGCCCGGGGAGTCCATGTAGCAGACGCTTCAGCTTCTGAGGCGCCGCCAGGTGCCTTTTTTGAGGAAGGCTGGGCTTGGTAAGACTGCGCCCTCGAGCCGGAAGCCAATGGACACCCTTGCCTACGCTGCATTAGACGGCCGTCCCTGGCCGGCTAATGCGACCGGGACGTCCTTGTCCCTCCTTCGGCAAGGGCATCCACTCGCTTCTTTCTGACTTTGGCGTTATCGCCAATGAGAGCACGTTGGTTCTCTCACCCCAGTCAGTGCTAACAGGCGGCTTGCACCCGTTTCAATCGAAACCAATGGATGCCATCGCTGGAGAAAAAGACAGGGATGTCTTTGACCGCAATAGCGGGCCATGGATGGCCCTCTAGGGCGGCGGAAGCGATGGCATCCATTGGTTTCAGCCTCCCGAAGCATGCAAAGCCATCTCCTCAGGCACCTGCCGGCTTGTCCTCAATCGCTTCCAATTTGATGCGATACCCACAAGCAGAGGCGTATTTTTTCAGGGTACTCCAGCTTGGATTACCCCGACCTCCTTCCAGCCGGGAAATATTGCTCTTCGCAGTGCCAATTCGCTTTGCAACGTCATCCTGGGTCAAGCCAGCATGAGCACGCATGCTGATCAGCTGCTCGATGTATTCGAACTCACCAGCCAATTCCTCGTATTCTTTCCGGACCGCTTCGTTTTGAAATGCTTTCTGCTTAAGTGCCTTCAGCGCCATAGTTTCTATTGCCTAAACGCTCAAAAGTTATCATTTATGATAACTCAAAATATCAGGCCGGCCACAAAAAAGCCCGCACCTCCCGGCACGGGCTTCCTCACTTTCACAACGATCTACATCTTCCCGGCAAAGTTCGCGTTGATCCGCTGCAACAGGTAATCCCGTGCCGATATTTCGGGATACTTCTTCTCCGGTCCCTGGATCATCACGTCCTTATTGGCCTGGCAGAAGAACGCCATGCTGTAGCGCGGGCCCTGGTATTCGCCGGCCCGGGGCATGCGTACACGGTGAAGGGTGGATTTGAGTGTGTCGTCGCTCCAGCGCATCAGCATGTCGCCGATGTTGCAGGTGATAACGTCGTCCCGCGGGACCACACTGGTCCACGCCTGATCGGCGCGGCCCTGGGCGTCCTTCCCGGGACAGACCTGGAGCCCGAACTGCCCTTCCTTCTGGAACACCATGGTCAGGCAATCGAAGTCGGTGTGGGCGCCGGCGCGCCAAGTGCCGGGCGGGTACTCGGCGCCCTCCGGCAGCGGCAGGTAATGCAGCAGCCGCAGGGTGCTCTGGTATTCCGGTGAGCTGCGGTCGTGGGCACGCGTGAAAAAGTCCCGCTCGAAGCCCAGCCGGTCGG
Source organism: Marinobacter sp. R17 (assembly GCF_003789045.1). Lineage (NCBI taxonomy): Bacteria > Pseudomonadati > Pseudomonadota > Gammaproteobacteria > Pseudomonadales > Marinobacteraceae > Marinobacter > Marinobacter sp. R17. Next base: position 37,858 of record NZ_RHGZ01000031.1, read on the forward strand.
CGAAGCAGGACAGGATATCCATCCCCACCTGCCAGGCCCGGTGCTCGAAATCCAGCATGATGCGCTGGAATTCCGGCAAGGTGGTCTGGCCCGGCCAGAGGTCGTCCATGTAGGGCAGCGTGATCTGGAAGGATTCCTTTTCATCGGCCGTACCGGTCGATGGACGCACCTGGGATTTGAACTCCCAGCCGGTGTTCAGCCCTTCCTTGAGCGGGAATTTGCCCTTGGTGTCGGCGTCCAGAGCGAAGAAGGCTTCGGCGGCCAAAAACGCCTCACGCACCTTCTTCACATCCAGACCGTGATTCACCAGTTGGAAAAAGCCCACCTCGCAGGCGGCCTCCCACAGCTGCCCAGTGATCTCAGCCCGACGCGTCTCGAAATCGCTCAGGTCGATCATCGGGATCTGGCGGTCGGTCTCCACACCTTCGCCGCCCAGGGTGCTTTCGAATTCCAGTTCTTTCAGGCCGTATGCTTTGCTGCTTGTCATGATGTTTCTCCAATGGCTTGGCGGGCTGCCCCGCCAGTGATTGGAGCAATGCCTGGCGAGAGATCATCCCCTCGCCTGCCGCTTCTACTCCGTTACAGGGCCGGCCGCCGTAGCGGCCAGTCCGCACTCAGGATTCCGGCATGAACGAGCGGTCCACCGCCATTTCCGGATCAAATGAATCGACGGCGATGTGCTGCGCTTTGGCCGTCCATTCCCACGTGGTGCCCAGGCGCTTCGGATTGAAAGCGCCCATGCCCTGCGCCTTGCTGACGTTGTTGTAGACCAGCGGGCGAATCGAGCGGATGGTGGCTGCGGCCGTCTCCGCATCCACCTCGGGGACCACGTTGTGGACGTCCTGCCCGCTTTCATCCGGGTGCGCCCAGGTGTACTGGATCGCCTTCGCGTAGGCCTTCACGAACCGGCGCGCCACGTCGGGACGCTCCTTGAGGAAGCTCTCGCTGGCGATCACCGAGGTGGAGTAGAAGGCCAGCCCGGCGTCGTACCAAGGCATCACGTTCAGTTCCTTGCCGGCCTGTTTCGCCATGGCCCGATATTTTTCGGTGTCGGTCACCCAACTGATCACCACGTCCGTGCGGCCGGTCAGCAGCATCGGGTTGAGCGCACCCGGGTCGGTCTTGACCAGCTTGATGCTGCCTTCATCAACGTGGTTCACGTCCAGCAGCAATGGCAGGAACAGATTCGACGAGGTGAACGGCGAGGTGGCAATGGTCTTGTTGGCCACGTCCTTCACGCTGTCGATGCCGGAGCCCTTGACCGTGAAGAACGCGTGGGGCGCTTCACTGAATACGGAATAGATCCCTTTGACGGGCACATCGTCCTGGGCCCGGGCCACCAGCAGCGACACCAGATCCGACAGGCCGACATCGGCCTGGCCGGTGACCAGCTTGGTAATGGCATCGGTGGAACCGCGTCCGGACGCGATGGTGACGTCCAGGTCTTCGTCCGCGAAGTAGCCCTGTTCGAGACCGACGTAGATGGGGGCTTTGTCACCGCCGGGCAGCCAGTCCAGTTGGAAGGTCACCTTGTCAGCGGCATGGCTCAACGAGGCACCGAGTGCCAGCGCAGCGAACGTCAGTGCACGAAGCCGTTTTGCTTTGATGGTCATGTCCTGTCTCCTGTGGACCTGCGTTGCAGGCCATCGTTCAAGGGAGGTGCGGACAGAACGGCGGGACGATCGGTATCGGACATTGCACCAATCACGCCCGGCCGCGGTGTCCAACACCCGCCGATGCGCGATGAGCAATGCCCCGATCCTCCGTTGGGAGAATCTGACTGCTTCTACTCAGTCACGTGCCCGGATGGTTGCAGTTGCCATGCCAGCTCATCAAAACGCACAAAGGTCCGGGCGCATCTTGCATCACAGCATTTTCAGATTGAATTATTTCGCACCAGATCAGCGCAATTTCGGAGCCATTGCACGACATTGAAGCAGAATGGGTGTTCAAAATAATAGGAACAGGCCAGCACCACGGACGGGATATGGAGTGAAAGTTGCTTCATTCCCAGTCATCCATAAAACTGACCAGAGAGACAGTTTTAGAACAGCCACAGATTCAACCCCAAGAGTAGAAGCGGTCAGGAGCTGCACCCAGCCTCCGGGACATTGCTCTTTGTACACTGAGGAGCCCTTATGTCCTACCTGATTCGCAACGCCACGGCGATCTTCTCGCCGGAGCAGCCCGATGCCACCGCTCTCCGGATCGACGGCAACCGCATTACAGCCCTGGGCCGCGACCTCCAGCCCGAGGACGGCGATACCGTGATCGACGCCCGCGGCGGCGTGATCTACCCCGGCCTGGTGAACACCCATCATCATCTGGCCCAATCCATTCTCAAGGGCGTGCCTGAGGGGCTGAACCAGGGCCTCGGCGACTGGCTGGGTTCGGTGCCCTACCGGTTCTGGCCGCAGATCACGCCGGAGCTGCTGTACCACGCTGCCCGGCTGGGACTGTATGAACTGCTGCGCTCGGGCACCACCACCTGTGCCGACCACCACTACCTGTATCACCGGGACACGCCGGACGAGCTGGAAGATGCCGTCTGGCAGGCGGCCGACGAGTTGGGCATCCGCCTGGTGCTGTGCCGGGGCAGCGCGGTGGAGAAAGGCAGCCACAAGGGCCTCGGCCGGCACAACATCGAGCCGGAAACCACGGGCCAGGTGATTGACCGCATGGAACACACCCGGACCCGCTATCACCAGGCCGCCCCGGATGCGATGCGACGCCTGGTGGTCGCTCCCACCAGCCTGATTCACTCCAGCCCGCCGGATTTCCTGAAGGAGATGGCCGCCTACGCCCGCGGAAATGGCCTGCGCATGCACTCCCACCTGCTGGAAGTCGGGTTCGATGAGGTGCAGGCGCGGGAGAAGTTCGACATGGCGGCCATCGACTATGCCGAGCGCTGCGACTTCCTGGGCCCCGATGTGTGGTTCGCCCACCTTGTGCAGAGCGATCCCCACGCCATTGAGCGGCTGGCCGCCACCGGCACCGGGATCGCCCACTGCCCCACGTCCAACTGTCGCCTGGGCAGCGGGGTCGCACCGGTCATCGAGATGGCCGGAAAAGGCATGCCCATCAGCATTGGCGTGGATGGCTCGGCGTCGGCGGAATCCGGCTCCATGCTGCAGGAACTGAACCTGACCTGGCTGATCCACCGCGCCCTGCACGGGCCGGAAGCCACCACCCTGGAACAGGTGCTGCAATGGGGCAGCCGCGACGGCGCCCGGCTGCTGGGTCTTGAAGCCATCGGCGAACTGGCCGTGGGTCAGGCCGCCGATCTGGCGATCTACGACATTGATTCGCCGCGTTTTGCCGGCGTGCATACGCCCCTGTTTGCGCCGTTGATGTGTGGCGAGCCGGTGCAGGTGAGTCACAGTTTCGTGGACGGGAAGCCGGTGGTCGAGGACGGTTCGGTGCTGGGGCTGGAAGAACGGGAACTGGTTGGGAATGTTCGGAACGGGCTTGCGGATCTGATGGCCCGAGTGGCCTGAAAACGGGCGTCTGCCGGCGCCTCCGAAGCTGAAGCGTCGGCTACATGGTCGTGCCCAACCGCCAACGTTTGCGTTGACGCCATTCAATGTAGCGGACGCTTCAGCTTCCGAGCCGGCCGAAAGGCCTGCCTGAGGTGTCACCTGAGGGTGGTCAATCTGCACCGCACTGCCTTTATCGCAGCCCCCCATTCCCCAGACACCAAAAAGGCCCGTCGCATGGAGCTTCGGGCCTGACAGCGATCGTTGGCGGAGCCGGGCTCCGCCTTGTCGTGTGTCTTACTGCGGATAGGTCGCGGTCATCCCCTGAACGTACCAGTCCATGCTGGACAGCTGTTCACGGGTCGCCACCTCGCCTTCCTTCACGCGCAGCTTGCCGTCCTGGTCGTAGATCGGACCGGTGAACGGATGCAGCTTCTCGGTGCGGATGGCTTCGATGGTGTCGTTGACCTTCTTGGTCTGCTCGTCGGTCAGACGGTCGCTCAGGCCCACAATCTTGATGTCGCCTTCCTTGATGCCGCCCCAGTAGTCGGTGGACTTCCAGGTGCCGTCCATGACCTGCTGGACCGCCTGGATGTAGTACGGTGCCCAGTCGTCCACCACAGACAGCAGATGCGCGTGCGGACCGAAATGGGACATGTCAGACGCCTGACCCACGGCCCACTTGCCGCGCTTCTCGGCCGCCAGCATGGCCGCCGGGCTGTCGGTGTGCTGGATGATCACGTCCACGCCCTGATCCATCAGGGTGTTCGCGGCGTCGGCTTCTTTCGCCGGATCGAACCAGGTGCTGACCCAAACCACTTTCAGCTCGACGTCCGGGTTGACCTTACGCGCTGCCATGAAGGTCGCGTTGATGTCGCGGATGACTTCCGGAATCGGGAAGGAGGCGATGTAACCGATCTTGTTGGACTTGGTCACCAGACCCGCCGCGGTACCGCTGACGTAGCGGCCTTCATAGGTTACGGACAGGTAGGTGCCCAGGTTCTTGGCGCGCTTGTAGCCCGTCGCGTGCAGGAACACCTTGTCCGGGTAGTCCTTGGCCACGCGGGCAATCGCGTTCATGAAACCGAAGGAGGTGGCAATGATCACGTCGTTGCCGGCCTGGGCCAGACGGCGCAGGGTCCGCTCGGCGTCCGCGCCCTCGTTGACGTTCTCAACGTAGGTGGTCTGGACCTTGTCGCCAAAATGCTCTTCCAGGGCCTTACGTCCCTGATCGTGCTGGTAACTCCAGCCATGGTCACCAATCGGGCCCACGTAGATAAAACCGACTTTCAATGGATCGTCCGCAAAGGCGTGCATGGGGATAATCAGGGCCGCCAGCACAGCCAGTTTCTTTAAAAAGCGCATTCGCACCGTCTCCTGTTATGTCACTTTCTTTTATGAGCGACTCATTCGTGGCCCGTGAGTTTAACCTGACATCCGCAAAAGATAGCAGGCCCCGGGCAAGAATCAGCACTGGCCAATACATCAGCAAAAAGCTGGCCAACTGTTCAGGAAATCTCTGATCGCGTATTAAAGCGTTCTTCCCTGCTTGGATTACGGTAATCACTCTGTTGAGCAAGCACCCAAATTGTGCAAATCCAATTGCCTGCCATCGAAGTGCACATCCTTTTAGTCCAAAACAAAATTTCGGATTTTCTTCTATCCAAGCTTTGCAAACAGCATGCTCAACAATGGTCACCGCATACAAATGCCAATTCACTATAGAGCAATGGGTACTCGAAGAATTTCTTATCCTGTTACCGGAAACCGATCTAAGCGGTGCCCGCAATGTGGCAGAGCAGTTGCGCCAGACGGTGGAGGGGCACTGCTTTTCCATCCCGCGTCACGTCACCATCAGTGTCGGCCTGGCGATCTGGTGTTCCGGCGACAGTCCGGACACGCTGATCAACCGGGCCGATGAGGGGCTTTATCGGGCCAAGGATTGCGGTCGAAACTGCGTCCAGGTGGCCCCGGTCTTCAAGGAAGACAACGATGATGCGACAGCTCGGCCTTCTCCCCGCGCCCCTGACCGCGGTAATTCTGCTGCCCTGCTGGGCCCTTCCGGCTCTGGCCCAAGACACCGCAGCTGATCCGGCCCAAACGCAGACGGCGCCGGAGCGGGCGCAAGACAACCGCCAGCGCCCGAGCCCCGCTGCGCTGGGGGACCTATCACCATAACCCACGGCGGTTCCGGTAATGCAGGCCCAATCGAGCGCATCCCGCCAGGGCCAGCCTTCCAGGCGACCGGCCCAGAGGCCCCGAACCACGATCAATAGGGTCTGGCTGCCCAGCACCAGGCGTTCCAGAAACAAGGGTGGTGAAGGTCATGGCGTGGCCCACAGTCCCTGGCGGTAATGACCTGATTCAGTCCAGCACCTCAGACCGACACCACCTCATACAGGTCGGGCACGTCGGCTTTCCAGCCGAAACGTTCCTCGATCCGTTTGCGCATCAGGTCACTGGCCAGCGGTTCGCCGTGGGTCAGATAGACCTGTTCGGGTTTGAGCCGGCCCTGCCCCAGCCAGTCCAGGATTTCCTGATAGTCGGCGTGGGCGGACAGGGTGTCGATGTTGAGGATCTCCGCTTTCACCGGCCAGTACTCGCCGTGGATTTTCACCCGCTCGACCCCGCTGACCAACGCGTCTCCCCGGGTACCCGGGGCCTGGAAACCGGCAAAGATCACGCTGTTGCGGGGATCCGGCAACAGCGTCTTGAGGTAATGCAGGACACGCCCACCGCTGGCCATGCCACTGGCCGACACGATAACGCAGGGCGACCGCCGCCGATTGAGCGCAATGGATTCGTCCACGGTGCGCACGTAGGTGGTGTGATCGTCGATCAGGGCGCACTGTTCCGGTGTGAGGCGATGTTCCTTGTGGAAATGGCAGAAGATCTCCGTCGCCCGGATCGCCATCGGACTGTTGAGGAAGACCGGTACCGATGGAATCCGCTTCTCGCCGATCAGTTTGTGGATCAGGTACAGGATCGCCTGGGCCCGGCCCACGGCGAACGCCGGAATCAACACCAACCCTCCGCGTTCCACCGTGCGGCCGATCACTGCGGCCAGCGTGTCTTCCGGGTCTTCGGCCGGGTGCAACCGGTCGCCGTAGGTGGATTCGCACACCAGCACACGGGCCTCGTCAATGGGCTCCGGCGCGTCCATCAGCAACGCCCGCTGTCGCCCCACATCCCCGCTGAAAACCAAGGTTCGCCCGGTGCCCGTCTCGGTGACGTGGACACAGGCCGATCCCAGGATATGCCCGGCATGGGTGAAGCGGACCCGCAGGCCGGGCACCGGCTCGAACGGAATCTGGAAGGGCATGGCTTCAAACTGCTCCAGGGCTTTCCGCGCGTCCAGTTCGGTGAACAGCGGCGCCGCCGGACGGTGGCGGGAGTACTTCTTTCGGTTGGCGTAACGGGCGTCTTCCTCCTGCAGGAAGCCGGCGTCCGGCAACAGCACACGGCACAGGGCACAGGTGGCCGCCGTCGCGTAGATGCGCCCCCGGAACCCCTGTTTGACCAGGGCCGGCAGGTAGCCCGAGTGATCGATATGGGCGTGGCTCAGAACCACGGCATCCAGGGTGGCGGGATCCACAGGAAAGCGGTTCCAGTTGCGTTTACGCAAGGTCTTGACGCCCTGGTAGAGGCCGCAGTCCACCAACAATCGGGACGGACCGCTGGAGACCAGGTAACGGGAGCCGGTGACGGTGCCCACACCGCCAAGAAACTGTAGTTCCATACCCCCTCCCGAATCACCGTCAGTGTGCAGTAATAACAGAATGACGGAGGCGTCATATTGACCCAGCGCAACCCGAACGCCATTCCCGGGCAATCGGTCGACAATTGACGCCAATCAATAAACGCCCCGCTCACCCTTGATGCAAGTCAAGGCTCGGCCCCCATTCCGGACCTACAGTAAGCCTGACGAATGAAAACGGGGGAGCCACCATGTATATGGATGCGTTCGTAATTGCAGGCATTGCCACAGTGGCCCTGATGTTCGCCTTCTTTGGCGGGGTGGGTTACTTCATCTATCGGGATTCGCACAAGGGCACGAAACACAGGCACTGAGAAGCAACCGGGCCGCAAAAAGCACCCGGATTGCATCGCAGGAAAATTGGGGTAGCAAGCTTCGCCTCCCGGCTCCGTCCGCCGCGGGGGCTTTTTTATGTCCGCTGGATTCAGGAGCGGCCGGTGTCCCGGCAGGGTCAACGGCGCGGTCAGTTAGTAAGCACTGCGAATCAGCTCGACACCGGGGGCGATCGCCCGGCGCCAGGCGGCTTCCACGTTCAGGTCGAACTGGGGATCGTGATCCCGCAGGGTGGTGATCAGGGCATCCACCCACTGGGTGTACCACTCCGGCCGGATGTTGTAACCGTGCCGGTTATGGCTTTCGCCCAGCGCCTTCAGCTTGGCGTCCGACATGCCGCGGGCATAGAGCACCAGCTGCATGATGCCGTTGCGCAACAGGTGGCGCTGCTGCTTCATGTCGGTGTCGCGAAACTGATCGCGGATCGCGTCGGAACAGCCCATGAAGCGGTCGTAGAAGTCCACGAAGAAAATCGGGTTGTTACAGCAGCGACCGTAACTCTGGAAAACGATATCACTGTCTTTTGACGCGACCAGCGGCATGGTGGGTTCCTTGTATCAGCCAGGGGAGCACGGAGGGGCGCGGCGCACAATAACAGACGCCGTCGCCGATTCTCAGCGCCGGGACAGTATCCGGAGCAACGATCGTCCGCTTCATTGACGTCCATCAATAAACGGGGCATCCCGGTGTAACCGTTTGAAACGTGACGGCTGGGCCCAATCCGACTTTCGTCGTAAACTGCGCCGTATAATAAATACCCAGAGGCACCACATGACCACCACCGCTTCCGCACTCAAACCCAGTACCATCCGCATCGGCAAGCGCTATCGCGCTTCCCGGGTCGACGATCATTACGACGCCATTGTGATCGGCTCTGGCATCGGCGGGCTGACCACCGCTGCGCTGCTGGCCAAAGCCGGCCAGAAAGTCCTGGTGCTGGAACAGCATTACACCGCCGGCGGCTTCACCCACAGTTATGGCCGCAACGGTTATGAGTGGGATGTGGGGGTTCACTACATCGGCGATATGGGCAGCCCCAATACGCTGGGTCGCAAGCTGTTCGATACGATTACCGACGGCCAACTGAAATGGGCGCCGATGGACGACAATTACGACCGCTTCTATCTCGGCAGTCAGGTGGTCAACCTGCGCGCTGGCAAGGACGGTTTCCGCCAGTCGCTGCTCGACGCCTTCCCCGGCGAGAACAAGGCCATTGATCGCTACATCAAGCTGCTGGATAAAGTGGCCTCCGGCATGCAGTGGTACACCCTGTCCAAGTTGTCGCCGGCCATCGCCTCGCCGGTGATCTGCCGGGCCCTGCGGTTCGTGCTGCCCAAATGCTTTAACCAGACCACCTACGAGGTGCTCTCCGGCCTGACCCGTAACGAGGCCCTGATTGGCGCGTTGACCGGCCAGTGGGGCGACTGCGGGGTAACGCCGAAGCACTCCAGCTTCCTGATCCATGCGCTGATTGCCAAGCACTACATCCACGGCGGCTACTACCCCGTGGGCGGCGCGGCGGAAATGGCCCGAACCATCATCCCGGTGATCCAGTCGGGCGGCGGTGAGGTGATGACCTACGCCGACGTGACGGAGATCCTGGTGGAAAACGGTCGCGCCTGCGGGGTGCGTCTGGCGGATGACCACACGATTCGCGCGGACCGCATCATCAGCAATGCCGGGGTGATCAACACGTTTGAATCGCTCCTGCCCGCCGAGGTGATCAGGGGGACCCGCTACCCACGCCAGCGCCGGCATATTGAGCCGTCCATGTCCCACCTGGGTCTCTATATCGGCCTGAAGGGAACGGCGCAGGAACTGGGCCTGCCCAAGACCAACTTCTGGATCTACCCGGACGAGCACCACGACGCCAATGTGGAACGGTTCCTGGACGATCCGGAATCGCCGCTCCCGGTGGTCTACGTTTCCTTCCCGTCGGCCAAGGATCCGGATTACCTGAACCGCTGTCCCGGCACGGCGACCATTGAAATTGTCGCCCCCACCACCTGGGCCCAGTTCGCCCCCTGGAAGGACACCACCTGGGGCAAGCGCGGTGAGGAATACGAAGCCCTGAAGCAGCAACTGACCGAGCGGATTCTGGAACACCTCTACGACAAGCTGCCGCAGCTGCGGGGCAAGATCGACTACGTGGAGACCTCAACCCCGCTGTCGACCGACTGGTTCTGTCGCTACGGCCAGGGCGAAATCTACGGGCTGGAGCACACGCCGGAGCGCTTCGATCAGGCCTGGCTACGGCCGAAAACCGAAATTCCCGGCCTCTACCTGACCGGCCAGGACGTCCTGACCTGCGGTGTGGTGGGCGCCATGATTGGCGGGCTGGTGACGACCCTGGCGATCCAGGGCGTCAAAGGCGCGGGGTTGGCCAAACAGATCTTCGTGGACCGTGGGCCAGCCGGCCCCGACCTGCAACTGGTGACCGAGACCGGCTAAGCATCGCAGACGATTCAGGGACGCCCGGCGTGGGGCACCTCCAACCGGGCGGTCCACAACGTCGCCTCCCGGACAGTCCGGCGCCGGCGTGCGCTGGAATCCGGCGCGACGCAGACCAGCAGCGTGCGGCCATCGTCGCCGCCGAGCATGCAAGCAAACACGCCCTGCCCGTTGGCCGGCTTCAGCTCGTCGACAATCTCGCCGCCCGGTGCCACCCGGATACAGCGCTGGTTGAAGGCGTCGGCGATCCACAGGTGATTCTCCGCATCGAGGCAGCAACCATCCGGGCCGACCGACAGCTGTTTCAGCAGATCGGCGCGGTCGGTTCCCGGCGATGGCCTGGGACCAAACCGGGCCCAGTCGCGCCGGTCCGTCAGTGCGCCATCGGCCGCGATGGTAAACGCGGTCATGCCGTTGCCGAACGTCTCGCCGACAATCAACGTGCCGCCGTCCGGGGTGATGACCGCGCCGTTGGGAAAGTAGAGGTCATCGGCCGCCCGACTGACGGAGCCATCCGGTGCGATGCGAGCCAGACAGGCCGGCTGCATGGCGTCCCCGTCCATCAGGTCAAAGCCGAAGTTGCCGACCCAGGCGCTACCGTCGCGTGCCACCACCAGGTCGTTGGCATGACCCGTGGCCAGTTCGCTGAGGTCCGCATGGGTGGTGACCTGCCCATCCGGCCAGCGTCGCAACACCCGATGGTCCAGCATGGAGACGACCAGCATCGACCCATCCGGAAGCCAGCCGAGCCCGGAAGGCTGGCCGGGTACTTCCAGAACCGTGTCCATCGTGCCGCCCGGTCCAATGCGACTGACCGTGTGGGCGTAAAAGTCCGACACCCACCAGGCACCGTCGTGCCAGCGCGGGCCTTCGAAGAACGTGCCACCTTCAATAAACGGTTCGAGTGTTGCCATAACACACCTCCTTACAGGCTGCCGACGAGCCGCTGGCGGATCAGCGTTTCGGCCTCGTCCATGATGCGCGCCAGCAGATCGGCGCAGCTGGGGATGTCGTGGATCAGGCCCGCCACCATGCCGCAGCTCCAGGCCGCTTCATCCATCTGGCCCTCCTGCAGCACCTTGCGACCTTTGACGCCGGTCACCAGATGGCGGATGTCGTCGATGCTGACGTCGTCGCCCTTCTCGGCTTCGATCCGTACGATTTCGTCCACGGCGGCGTTCTTCATGACCCGCTCGGTATTGCGCAGGCCGCGCATGATCAGCCGGGTCTGGCGCTCGTCCGCTTCGACCAGGGCCTGCTTCACGTTCTCGTGGACCGGCGCGTCCGTGGTGGCGATAAAGCGCGTGCCCATGTTCATGCCCTCGGCGCCGAGGGCCATGGCGGCGACCAGACTTCGGCCGTCCGCCATGCCGCCGGAGGCCACGAACGGAATGGTCAGTTCTTCCGCTGCCCGGGGCAGCAGGATGAAGTTGGGGATGTCGTCTTCACCGGGATGACCACCACACTCGAAGCCGTCGACGCTGACCGCGTCACAGCCGATCTTCTCCGCCTTCAGCGCGTGGCGGACCGAGGTACACTTGTGGATCACCTTGATGCCCGCGTCCTTGAGCGCTGGCATGTACTGCTCCGGGCTGCGGCCGGCGGTCTCCACCGCTTTGACGCCACCTTCGATGATCGCCTGGATGTATTCCGGATAGGGCGGCGCCTTGAAGCTGGGCAGGAACGTCAGGTTCACGCCGAACGGCTTGTCGGTCATCTCGTGGCAGCGAGCGATTTCCCGGGCCAGATCCTCCGGCGTGGGCTGGGTCAGACCGGTAATGATGCCGAGCCCGCCGGCGTTGGAGACCGCCGACGCCAGTTCAGCGTACCCCACGTGGTGCATGCCGCCCTGGATGATGGGATGTTGGATCCGGAACAGTTCGGTAATTCGTGTCTTCATGGGCACCCCAGTTAAAAATGATTCGACTATTCTGTTTATTGGAACTAGATTTCATTATTAATGCTGCGGCGAGCAGAATCAACGAACGGAACGACAAGAAAGGCAGGAAAAAAGGCGGGCAGGGCACGTGCCCGCCAAAAGAGGGCTGGAGACTTCCCCGGTAGCCGAGACGCATAAAACGGCTCCGAAGCGTGCCATCCGGGAGCAATGAGAACACTCCAATGGTCAAGCGGTCAGGGGGAGTACCTGACCGTCCGACGTGTTCAAGACGGTGGGATCCACGTCAAGTTCCCGGCAGCCATGAACGGAGATGCCCTGAATCAATTGACCGCCCGATCAGCGGGCGCTTTACAGATCACATTCCGGTCACCGAAACGCCGACAGAGCATTGGGTGGCCACCAAACCGTGATATGGTTAGTTTCGCAGTGCGGACGGAACCGGCAGTGCATGACTCGACACCCAATAACAACAAACGACCGGACAGGAAAGGTAACTGTGGCACGACACGCAAACTCACTCCGATCGACCCCCGGACACGCTACCGAGCGCCCCACCCGGGCCACGCCCGATGATGCCTTCAATCGCGCCCGGGAGCTGTGGCTCGCCGGCGAGCGCATCCATCTGGCCTCACTGGCGGAAGAACTGAATATCGGCCGCGCGACCCTGTTCCGCTGGGTCGGCAACAAGAACCTGCTGCTGGGGGAGATCCTTTGGTCCCTTTACGCGCCCATCCGTGAGTGGGCCCGGGAACAGACGCCTGGGGAAGGCATCGACTACATCGCCGGTGTCTATCACCGGATCAATTCCGTGCTGCTCAACGACGCCGCCCTGCGCCGCTTTATCAGCCAGGATCCGGAATACGCCCTGCGCATTCTCACGTCCGCCAGTTCAACACTGCACAATCGGGTGGTGCAGGCCAATACCCGCATGCTGTGGGAACAGATCGACGCAGGCCACCTGCCCAAACCATCGATGAAGGTGGAGAGCCTGTCCTATTTCATGGTGCGACTGGCGGAATCCTGCCTCTACAGTGACGTGATCAGCGGTCGGGCGCCGCGGCAGGACGAGCTGGAAGACGCCTGCCGCGCCGTACGCATATTGCTGGGCGGCACGGCAGACTGAGCGCGAGCCTGGAACCTTCCAGGCCCCGAAGAACGGCGATCAGCCGGGCTTGTTGATGACGGCCATGGTGATCCGCGAGACGCAGGTCAGCTTGCCCTCTTCGTTCTCGATCCGGATCTCCCACACCTGAGTGCTGCCACCGATGTGGAAAGGACGGGCTGTGCCATAGACCCAGCCCGACGCCACCGAGCGGATGTGGTTGGCGTTGATCTCCAGCCCCACCGCCACCTGGTCCGGCTTACGCAAACAGTAGTTGGCCGCCATGCTGCCGAGGGTTTCCGCGAGGACCACGGACGCACCGCCATGAAGAATGCCGAATGGCTGACGGGTGCGTTCGTCCACCGGCATCTTCGCCTTGATGAAGTCATCACCCACTTCCAGGTATTCAATGCCGAGGCTGCGCACAGCGGTGTTGGCTGAGCCTTCGGTCATCGCCTCGACGGTTGGGGTCCGCGTCCAGATACTGCTCATTGTCGTTGATCCTCTCGGTAGGCCTCACTTTGATTAGCGACCTATTAAACCACCAATCAGAGCTGGAGAGAACGGACCTCCAGGAACTCTTCCAGTCCCCATTTGCCGAACTCGCGGCCGACACCGGAGTGTCCGAAGCCACCAAACGGCGCCTGCGGGTTAAAGGCACCGCCGTTGACGAACACCTGACCGGTGCGCAGCTTGCCGGCGATTTTCTTCGCCTTGTCCGCATCACCAGACCAGACCGCGCCGGACAGACCGTAGGCCGTGCCGTTGGCAATGCGAATCGCCTCCGCTTCATCCGCGTAGGGAATCACACACAGCACCGGGCCGAAGATTTCCTCCTGCGCCAGACGGCTGTCGGGCTTCACGTTGCCAAACACAGTGGCTTTCGCGAAATAGCCCTGCTCCAGTCCATCGGGCGCACCGGCGCCGCCAGCCACCAGCGTGGCACCCTCTTCCTGGCCCAGACGGATGTAGTCGAACACCTTGTCGCGCTGCTGGGCGGAAGCCAGTGGCCCGAGACGGGTCGTCTCTTCCAGCGGATTGCCCGGGGTCATTTTCGCCACGGCTTCCGCCGCCAGCTCGCAGGCCTCATCGTGCTGGCTGGCCGGCACCAGCATGCGGGTCAACGCCGTGCAGGTCTGGCCGGAGTTCAGCAGACAGTTGTTGACCGTGCCTTTCACCGCCGCCTTGAGATCGGCGTCCGGAAGGATCACCGAAGCCGACTTGCCGCCCATTTCCAGGGCATACCGCTTAAAGTCGTCCGCCGCCGCATGGGCGATCAGATGACCGGTGCGGGTGGACCCGGTGAAGGACACCATGTTCACCTGCGGGTGCTTGATCAGGGTGTCGCCGGCGGTCTGGCCCAGGCCGCAGACCATGTTGAACACGCCCTTGGGCAGATCGGTCTGATCCAGGATGTCCGCCAGGATGAACGCCGTGCCTGGCGCGATCTCACTGGGCTTGAGGACGACGGTGCAACCGGCCGCAATCGCCGGGACGATTTTCAGCATCACCTGATGCAGCGGGTAGTTCCACGGCGTGATACAGCCCACGACGCCCACCGGCGCGTATTGCACCTCGGAATTGCCCACCCGTTCGCTGAAGGCAAACTCGGGCAGCAGTTTCAGGTAGGACTGGGTGGTCAGGATCGGCATGCCCGCCTGGATCTGGCCGGCCAGCTTGAGTGGCATCCCCACTTCCCGGCTCACGGTCTCGGCGATCTCGTCGGCGCGGGCCTTGAGGCCGTCCAGCAGTTGCTCAAGCACTTTTGTACGCTGCTCCAGCGTGGATTCCGACCAGCTGTCGAACGCGGCGTGGGCGGCGGCGATCGCGCGCTCCATTTCATCCCGTCCGGCGGCCGGCACTTTGGCCATGACCTCACCGGTGGCCGCTTCGTGCACGTCCAGGGTGTCGCCCGTCCAGTCTTCCCACTGGCCGTTGATGTAAAGCTTGCTCAGATCGTTCATGATGCGCTCCTTGGTTGACCTCAGTCGAACACGATAACGCCACGGGCGTTCTTGCCAGCCACCATATCATCGAACGCCTGGGGCGCCTGGTCGATGCGGTAGGTCTGGGTGATCAGTTCATCCAGTTTGAGCTTACCGGCCTTGTACAGGGCCAGGATACGGGGAAAATCGTGCTGCGGCCGCGCCGAGCCCAGCCAGCTGCCCTTGAGGGTGCGCTCGTCCGCCGGCAGCGACAGGGTGCCGATTTCGGTCTTGTCCCTGGGATCGGCGACGCCGACGACCACCGCGGTGCCGCCCCGTCCCAGACACTTGTACGCCTGGGCCGCCACAGCGCCCGCGCCGACGCACTCAAACGCGTAGTCGACACCGCCGGTCAGCTTCTTGACCGCTTTGGCCGCATCGTCCACTTCGTTGATGTTGACGGTGTGGGTGGCACCAAATTCTTTGGCCATTTCCAGTTTCTTGTCGTTGGTGTCGACGGCGACGATCATCTCGGCGCCGGCCGTGGCGCAGCCCTGGATCGCATTTAGACCCACGCCCCCGATACCAAACACCGCGGCCCGCGAGCCGGGTTCCAGCTTGGCGGTGTTGAACACGGCACCGACACCGGTCATCACGGCGCAGCCCACAAGCGCCGCGTTCTGCAGGGGCACGCCCTCTTCGATCTTGACCGCGTTGTCCACATGCAGCGTGGCGTATTCCGCCATCACGCCGCAGGCGCCGAACACATTGAGGTCGTTGCCGTCGGCGTCGGTGGTGCGCACCGTTCCATCGGGCAGGGTGAACATGGCCTTGCGGGCATTTTCACACAGTACCGGGCGGCCCCGGACGCACTGGCGGCACTTGCCGCACATGGAGATGAAGGAGCTGACGACGTGGTCGCCTTCCTTGAAGTCGGACACGCCCTCACCCACTTCGATGACCACACCGGCGGCCTCGTGGCCGAGCACCAGGGGTGGCGGATACTGGATCTTGCCGGTAGTGGCGGACAGATCACTGTGGCAGACGCCACAGGCGGCGACCTTGATGGTGATTTCGTTGCGCTTGGGTGGTGCGACCTGGATGGTCTCGACGGTAATGGGCTGGCCCCATTCCCGGCAGATCACGGCTTTTGCTTCACGTGTCATTCGTCCGATCTCCTTTGTTGTTTTCGCCTGATTACTTTGCCATGTCGTCCCTGACTTCCAGTCCGTGCCAGGGACACCAATGGTCACCCTGGCCTACGCTGGAATAGACGGCCGTCCCTGGCCGCTATTCCGACCAGCACGTCCTTGTGCTTCCTCCGGCCAGGGTGACCATTCGCGCCCCGCTAACTTGGGGGGGCGTAAACGCGGCGTCAGGCCCCGACGTCAACTGTTAAAACTCCGATTCCGCCATGTCCAGGGCGGTCGTATCCACCTCAGCCAACAGTCCGGCCAGTGAGCCGACCCGCGGCAGTTCGTATCGGGCAAAATAGTCACAGGCCCGCAGCTTGCCGCGGTAGAAGGCTTCCGGTTGCGGACCAGCGTTCTCGATACCGGCCAGCGCCGCCTGGGCCTGTCTCAGCCACAGCCAACCCACAACCGTATGACCGAAGGCCTCCAGGTACAGCGAGGCATTGGCCAACGCGCGCTCGGTGGCACCGGTGGCGCGCACGACGTTGATCGCATCGGTGGCCTCGACCAGTTGGGCGAGCGCCTTGTTCAGTCGCGCCGCGTTGTCCGCCAGCGACGGCACTTCCTGCGCCTCGGCAATCGTCCGCCGAATGCGCTTGAGCAATGCCCGGTAGTGTTGCCCCTCCGCCTGCATCACCTTGCGGCCCAGCAGGTCCATGCCCTGGATGCCGTGGGTACCCTCGTGGATGGGGTTCAACCGGTTGTCACGATAGAACTGCTCCACCGGGTACTCCCGGGTGTAGCCATAGCCGCCGTGCACCTGGATCGCCAGGCTGTTGGCCTCAAGGCAATACTGTGACGGCCAGGATTTGATCAGCGGCGTCAGCAGATCCAGCAGACCGGCGGCTTCTTTCCTGTTGGCCTCGCTCTCGGCAAATTTCTTTTCATCGACCAGTCGCGCCCCCTCCAGACACAGGGACAGGCCGCCCTCGACGTAGGCTTTCTGGGTCAGAAGCATACGACGGATATCGGCGTGCCGGGTCAATGGCACCTGGCCGGTGTTCGGGTCCTTCTCACCCATGGGGCGACCCTGCTTGCGATCGCGGGCGTAATCCAGCGCGTGCAGGTAACCGGTATAGCCGAGCATGACCGCGCCCAGGCCGACGCCAATACGCGCCTCGTTCATCATGTGGAACATGGCGGCCAGCCCTTTGTGGGGTTCGCCCACCAGGTAACCGACGGCGCCGTCTTTTTCGCCGAAGTTGAGCATGGTGGACGTGGTGCCACGATAGCCCATCTTGTGGATCAATCCGGCCAGCGCCACATCGTTGCGCTCGCCCAGAGAGCCGTCCTCGTTCACCAGGAACTTGGGTACCAGGAACAGGGAAATGCCCTTAACGCCCGCCGGCGCGTCCGGCAGACGGCCCAGCACCATGTGCACGATGTTCTCGCTCAGCTCGTGGTCGCCGGCGGAGATGAAGATCTTGTTGCCTTTCAGGCGATAGCTGCCGTCACCGGCCGGCTCGGCCCGGGTTTTCAGGTCGCCCAGTGACGAGCCGGCATGGGGTTCGGTCAGGCACATGGTGCCGAAGAAGCGCCCCGCCAGCATAGGACGGGCGTAGCGTTCCTTTTGTTCCTCGCTGCCGTGCGCCAGGATCAGGTTGGCGGCGGCAATGGTCAGGCCGGCGTAGCCCTGGGTGCCGACATTGGCCCCCTTGAGCAGGCCCACGCACATCTGCGCCACAGTAGCGGGCAGCTGCATACCGCCCAGTTCGTAGTCCTGGCCCGCGGCCATCAAACCGGTCTCGCGCAGCACGTCCAGCGCCTTCTTCACTTCCGGACGCATCTCGACCCGGCCGTTCTCGAAGGTGGGCTCTTCCTCATCCACCAGACGGGCGTGGGGCGCGAATTCTTCCGCGGCCACTTTCAGCGCCAGATCCAGCGCCGCTTCGAGGGTGTCGCGACTGTGATCGGCGTAACGGTCGTATTGGAGGACGTCTTCCGTCTGATGCAGTTCAAACAGTTGGAAGGCGAGATCGTGGGGGTTGATGATGTGCTGCTGCATGGCGTTGACCTGTTGTTTTTGGTTTTGCTGCAAAGACGTGGATTTCTTGTGTCGTTTTCACCTGGGCGCTCGGGGTATGAACAGCAGCCCTCTCGGGCTGCTCCGAAGCTGAAGCGTCGGCTACATTGGGCCGCCCACTCGAGCATGTCGCAGATGCTTCAGCTTCTGAGGCGCCATCGGCGCCCGCAACGGCCATCACCGCGACGTCGTCAGGCACCTTAACCCTTCTGCTTACTCAGGTCTCAAACGACCTCAAACAACCCGGCTGCCCCCTGGCCGCCACCGATGCACATGGTGACCACCACATACCTGGCGCCGCGGCGCTTGCCTTCAATCAGCGCGTGGCCGGTCAGACGGGAGCCCGTCACGCCGTACGGATGGCCGATCGAGATGGAGCCGCCGTTGACGTTCAGTTTCTCCATCGGGATGCCCAGGCGATCACGGCAGTACACCACCTGGGATGCGAACGCTTCGTTCAGTTCCCACAGGTCGATGTCGTCCATGGTCAGGCCGGTGCGATCCAGCAGACGCGGTATCGCGAAGACCGGACCGATGCCCATTTCATCCGGCTCGCAGCCGGCAACGGCGAAGCCGCGGAAGATGCCCATCGGTTCGATGTTGTTCTTCTCGGCGTAGGTGCTGTCCATGACCAGACACGCCGACGCGCCGTCGGACAGCTGGCTGGCGTTGCCGGCGGTCACGAACTGGTCGTCACCGCGTACCGGGTTCAGGCCCGCCAGACCTTCCAACGTGGTGTTGGGACGGTTGCACTCGTCCCTGGTGAGCGTGACCTGCTTTTCGCTGACCTCGCCGGTCTCCTTGTCCTTCACCAGCATGGTGGCGTCGTAAGGGACGATCTCATCGTCGAACTTACCGGCTTCCTGCGCGGCCGCGGTGCGCTGCTGACTGATCAGGGAATACTCGTCCTGCGCTTCACGGCTGACGCCATAGCGCTGGGCCACGATGTCGGCGGTTTCGATCATGGACAGGTACAGTTCCGGCTTGTTCTGCATCAGCCATTCGTTGGTGGCGTGGAACTGGTTGATCTTGTCGTTCTGCACCAGGCTGATGGACTCGACGCCGCCGGCGACCATGGCCGGGACCTTCTCGGACAGCACCCGCTGGGACGCCAGCGCGATGGACTGCAGGCCGGAGCTGCAGAAGCGGTTGATGGACAGGCCGGCGGTGGTGACCGGCAGACCGGCACGGATGGCTGCCAGGCGGGCCATGTTCTTGCCCTGGGCGCCTTCATGGAAGGTCGCGCCCAGGATCACATCCTCGACGATGGCGGGATCAATCCCGGCGCGCTGGACCGCGTGCTGGATCACGTGACCGGCCAGGTCGACGCTGTGGGTGTTGTTCAGGGCACCCCGGTAGGATTTACCCAGACCGGTGCGGGCGGTGGAGACGATAACGGCATCTGACATGAGAGCCTCCTGGGAAGCGTTTTCTGGTTATTAGCGTGAAACGCGCTACCCCGGGGGATAGCGCGTTGTCGTTGTTGGCCTGGGGAATCAGAGGCTGCCGAAGGTCTTGCCTTCGCTGGCCAGGCGCTCCAGCAGAGCGGCCGGCTTCCACTGGTCGCCACCGAGGGTGTCGTGGAAGCGTTTGACCGTGTCGTAGATTTCCTTCACGCCCACCTGGTCGGCCCAGAACATCGGGCCGCCGCGGTAGGCCGGGAAGCCGTAGCCGTAGATCCAGACGATATCCACATCCAGGGCGCGGGCGGCGATGCCCTCCTCCAGGATCTTGGCGCCTTCGTTGATCATCACGTACATGCAGCGCTCGAGGATTTCCTGGTCGCCGATCTCGCGCGGCTCGATGCCCTGCTCCTTGCGGAACTCGGCGATCAGCGCGTCGACCTTCGGATCCACCACCGGCTTGCGGCTGCCTTCTTCGTACAGGTAGACACCGGCCTGGGTTTTCTGGCCCAGTCGGCCTTCTTCCGCCAGCTTGTCCATCCAGCTTGCCGGAACGTCTTCGCCCGCCTTGCGGCGTTCTTCACGGATGCGGTAGCCCACGTCGATGCCAGCCAGGTCGGACATGGCGAACTGACCCATGGGGAAGCCCAGGTCGGTCAGCACCTTGTCCACCTGCTGCGGGGACGCGCCTTCGTTGACCAGTTTGGTAGCTTCGGCGCCGCGCTGGTGCAGCATGCGGTTGCCGACGAAGCCGTAGCAGTTGCCCACCAGCACACCGACTTTCTTGATGCGCTTGGCCACCGCCATGACGGTCGCCTTCACGTCGTCCGCCGTCTGGCTGCCGCAGACGTTTTCCAGCAGCTTCATGACGTTGGCCGGGCTGAAGAAGTGCATACCCACCACGTCCTGCGGACGGCTGGTGGCGGAGGCAATCTCGTCGATGTCCAGGGTGGAGGTGTTGGACGCCAGGATCGCGCCCGGCTTGCAGACCTTGTCCAGCGTGCCGAAGATGTCTTTCTTTACGCCCATGTTCTCGAACACGGCTTCGATCACCAGGTCCACGTCGGCGAAATCGTCGTAGCTCAGGGTAGGCTGGATCAGCGCCATGCGCTCTTCCACCTGGGCCTGGGTGATGCGGCCTTTCCTGGCGGTGTTTTCGTAGTTGCGGCGGATGATGGCCAGGCCCTTGTCCAGGGCTTCCTGCTTCACTTCCAGCAGGCGCACCGGGATGCCGACGTTGGCAAAGTTCATGGCAATGCCGCCACCCATGGTGCCAGCGCCGATAATACCCACGCTGTTCACGTCGCGTACCGGGGTGTCCTTGGCCAGACCCGGCACCTTGGAGACTTCACGTTCGGCGAAGAAGGCATGCACCAGACCGGCGCGCTGCGGCGACTCCATGCATTCCATAAACAGCTCGCGCTCGCGCTTCATGCCATCGGCGAACGGCAGCTGGAACGCGGCTTCCACCGCATCCACACACTTGAACGGAGAGAAGAGGCCGCGGGCTTTCTTCTGAAGGCCGGCGCGATACTGATCGAAAATGTCGCTGCCCTTCTCGGCCTCGACCTTGTCGTTCAGGTCGCGAACCCGACGCACCGGCTTGCCTTCATCAATAACCTTCTGCGCAAACGCCAGACCAACGGCCTTCACGTCGCTGCCCGACTCGACGGCATCAACGATGCCGTTTTGCAGCGCCTCGGCAGCGGAGGCAAAGTTACCGGTGGTGATCATGTCCAGGGAGACCTGGGCACCGGCCAGACGCGGCAGGCGCTGGGTACCGCCGGCACCCGGCAGCAGGCCCAGCTTCACTTCCGGCAGCCCCACCTTGGCGCTGTCCAGCGCGACCCGGTAATGACAGCCCAGCGCCATTTCCAGCCCGCCGCCCAGCGCGGTGCCGTGGATGGCCGCAATGATCGGCTTGTCGGAGCTTTCAAAGGTCTCGACTACTGAAGGCAGTCCCGGTTCCTGCATCGGCTTGCCAAACTCGCGGATGTCGGCGCCGGCAATAAAAGTCCGGCCTTCGCAGACCAGCAGGAGCGCCTTGGCTTCGGCATCTTGCTGCCCCTGTTCTAGCGCAGCCAGCAGACCGGAGCGCACGGCATGACCGAGGGCGTTAACCGGTGGGTAATTCACGGTGATGACGCCGACGGCGCCTTCGCGTTGATAGGTGACGACCTCTGACATAGCGTTCTCCTTATACGTGTTCAAACGCTTTTCTATGGAATGCAGTTTTATTAAGCGAAACTTGAGGACGATTTAAACCATTTTCGACGGATGTTTCAACAGCAAATTGAGACAGGACGTCGATGGACGGTTCCAAACGGCGGGTCATCCGAAAGCGTAGTCGATCGGGATCCCGTCAGAGAAAAGGGGATAATTCGGCGCAGGACACGCCTGCTGGAGGGATCCGGAGAAATGCGGGCATAAAAAAGGTTCATCGCACTTTACCGGGAAAAGCGGCTTTGATTTTCAGGAAGAAGTAGTCGTTATCCCGGTAGCCGTACGCCATCCGCTTGATCACCTTGATTTTATTGTTCATCCCCTCCAGCACG
>NZ_RHGZ01000032.1:0-57598 GCF_003789045.1 Marinobacter sp. R17
TACCTCAGTCAGCGCCCACACGAATTACTTGGTCAATTTTTTAAAGAGCCGGGCTGTTGCCCTGTTGAGGCCGCGTATTCTACCGCTTCGCTCAACCTTGTCAACCGTTATTTTTCAGCGCTTTCGAGGCTTCCGAAAACCGCCGAGTCGTGCCGGCTGACCCGTTCAAGGTGGCGCGCATTCTACACTGCTTTGCCACCCTGTCAACCGTTGTTTTGAAGAAATCTGAAACTCGAAATTCTTAATCAAAACAATCGGTTGCTTTTCGATTCCGAGCCCGCTTCAGTGGCGTACCCCTCGAAAGAGATGCGCATTCTACAGACCTCCTCAGAGGTGTCAACGCGTTTTCCGAAAAAAGCCAAACTTTCTAGAATTCGACCTTCACCGCCGCTGCCGCTTCACGCGCCAAGGCCCGCGCACTCTCGATATCGTCACCCTTGGCCAGGGCAACCCCCATGCGCCGACGCCCGGAGATTTCCGGCTTACCGAACAGACGCAGCTGCGTATCCGGAACGCTCAGCGCCTCTTCTATATGGGTAAACGTCGGCTGACTGGATTCGCCAGTCGGCAGAATGACGGCAGACGCACTCGGCCCAAGCTGACGGATGGCCGGCACCGGCAGACCAAGAATCGCCCGAGCGTGCAACGCGAACTCCGAGAGGTCCTGGGACACCAACGTCACCAGCCCGGTGTCGTGGGGACGCGGTGACACTTCAGAGAAGTAGACGTCATCGCCCTTCACAAACAGCTCAACCCCAAAGATGCCATAACCGCCCAGATCTTCGGTCACCTTGTCGGCGATTTCCTGCGCTCGATCCAATGCCTTTTGGCTCATCGGATGAGGCTGCCAGGATTCGCGGTAATCTCCGTCCTCCTGAATATGACCCACGGGATCGCAGAACGACACGCCACCGGCATGACGCACCGTCAACAAGGTGATCTCGTAATCAAACTCGACAAAGCCTTCAACAATCACCCGACCCTGTCCCGCACGGCCACCCTGCTGGGAGTATTCCCAGGCCGCATCAATATCGGCATCGCTACGAACGGTACTCTGCCCCTTCCCGCTTGAGCTCATTACCGGCTTGACGACACAGGGCAGACCGATTTCGGAAACGGCCTTGCGATAACTCTCCAGAGAGTCCGCAAACCGATAAGGCGATGTCGGCAGGGACGGCACTTCCGCCGCCAGGCGACGAATGCCCTCCCGGTTCATGGTGAGATTCACGGCCCGGGCCGTCGGAATGACGCGGACGCCCTCCTCCTCAAGCTTGACCAACTCCGGCGTGGCAATTGCCTCAATCTCCGGCACCACCAGGTTCGGCTTTTCCAGCTCGATCACGCGGCGCAATTCGATCGGATCCAGCATATTGATGACATGACTGCGATGAGCCACCTGCATCGCCGGCGCATTGGCGTACCGATCCACGGCGATCACCTCGACACCCAGGCGCTGCAGCTCGATCACAACTTCCTTACCCAGCTCGCCAGACCCACAGAACAGCACGCGAAAGGCCGTCTTCGTCAGGGGCGTACCGATACTGACCATGTCATCATCCTCTTTATATCCAATTGAATGCTCGCAATCTGTCCCAGGTTGCCCGATCAAAGAGCCACTTTCTCTTCGCGCCTGGCCACCAGTCTCATAACATCCCGACGTTCGTCATTGGTCATGCCAGACCAGCGGGTGATTTCGTCCGCTGAGCGCTGGCACCCCACACAAATATCATCCTCATCCAACGCGCAGACACTGACGCAAGGTGAGCGAACCGGTTTCGCATCGTCCGTCACCATCCCGTCAATCCACCGCTCTGAAGGACTCAATGTAGCGCTGGGCGTTCTGGACATAATGCGCGGCGCTCAGCTCCAGCATCTTGCGCTGATGGTCATTCAGCTCGCGCTTGACCTTACCCGGCGATCCCACCACCAGTGAGCCGTCCGGCACCTCCATTCCCTCGGGGATCAAGGTATTGGCGCCAATCAGACAATGCTTGCCGATCTTCGCCCCATTGAGCACGACCGAGTTAATACCGATCAACGAATAGTCGCCCACCTCGCAGCCATGCAGCATCACCTTGTGACCAACCGTCACCCCACGCCCAAGCGACAGAGGGATACCGGCATCCGTATGCATCACCGTCCCGTCCTGAACATTGGTTTCCGGGCCGATGGTGATCCGGTCGTTGTCGCCACGGATGACCACGTTGAACCACACGCTGGCCTTGTCCTGCAGCAACACGTTGCCGATAACGGTGGCGTTATGGGCAATAAAGTGCCCCTCTCCTTCGAGTTCCGGACGCCAATCGCCCAATGCGTATTTCATAGACACCTCACTCCGGCGCTTCCAGCAAATCGATGCCGGCATCGTACACGGCGTTCAGAAAGTCAACCAGCACAACCGCCGACAATCCCCAGATGTGGTAACCCTCCCATTCATAGCAGGGCACGTAGAGGGTGTGCCCCTGAAAACCAAGGGCATCGGTACGCAGACGGCGATCCTCAAGGAAGAAAGAGACGGGCACGCGGAAAATAGAGTCAATTTCATCCGGACTGGCTGTCAACGACACTCCATGGGGCACGATACCGACGTAGGGAGTCACCAGAATCCGATGCCGGGACACCACCTGACTCAACCGCCCCACCACCTGCACCTGCGAGGGCGGCAAACCGATCTCTTCGTGAGCCTCCCGAAGCGCCGTATGCTCCAACGAGTGATCGGTCAGATCCCGCTTACCACCCGGGAAAGCCACCTGCCCCCGATGGGTTTTAAGGTGAGCGGCACGCTGCGTCAGAATAAGCTCGGGATCAGAGCCCCGATCCGTGACCGGAACCAGCACCCCCGCCTCCGGATAATCCAGCGCAATCTGCTGCGGCGTGTGACGATCCAGCCGCTTCTTGAAATGTTCAAACAACCTTTATTTGTCCTGTTCAGGGTTTGCCGAACCTGTGTAGCGTCGCCCATTGAAAGAATCTGCCCAACACGGGTCGACGGCGACGCCGGCCTCAGTATACTGGGATCATACAGAATTGAGGTGGCGAATGAATTATTGCAGTCATTGTGGAAACCCGGTTACCCATCGCATTCCCGACGGCGACAACCGTCACCGGTACGTGTGCGATCATTGCAACCGCATCCATTATGAGAACCCCCGCATCGTGGCAGGAACCGTCCCGGTCTGGGAGGGCCAGGTTCTGCTTTGCCGTCGCGCCATCGAACCCCGCCACGGCTACTGGACGTTGCCCGCAGGTTTCATGGAAAACTCCGAAACCACGGTCGAAGCGGCGATGCGCGAAACCCGTGAAGAAGCCCTGGCGGAAGTGGCAGTCGACGGCCTTTATACGATGCTTCATGTACCCCACATCGACCAGGTCCATATGTTTTTCCGCGCCCGATTGATCGACGGCACGTTCGGCGTGGGCGAGGAATCGCTCGATGCCCAACTGTTTCCGCTCACCGATATTCCGTGGGAGGAATTGGCTTTCCCGACGATCCGGGAAACGCTCGAACGCTTTGTGCGGGACGCCGAAGCGGGCGAATTCCCTCTTCACGTTGGCGACATTCGTTACCGGATGGGGAAATAGCGCCTACTCCAAAACCTCCATCCGGAAAACCTCATAGGCTGGCTCCTCATAGGGATGAGCGGCCTTGAGTGCCTGGATGGCGCCCCGGATCAGATCATCCTCGCAAACCAGCTCTACCTTGTATTCATCCACCCGCTCAACCTCGCCCTGCTGCCCCAGAAACGGCTGACTGCCGTCGAGCGGACGAAACTGTCCCTGCCCCCGACACTGCCAGGCGCAGGAATCGTAATCACCGATTCGACCGGCACCTACCTCGAACAGCGCCACCTTGGTTGCCTCCAAATGCGTTTCCGGTACGAAGTAGCAAAGCTTGTACATCCCTTTCTCCCCTACCTGCTCTCTCTGTATGAACCACCGGATTCTGACGCCACGCATCCGAATCAATCAAGCACCACAACCCCGACTCCACACCCGCACCCAAAACTGTCCACAGATCGATCAATTTGATCGGCATTCAATCAAAATGAACAAAGAAGCATCCATTCAAACGCTTGTACCACTTACCCACAGAATCTGTGGATAACTCTGGGGAAAGTTTTTGGGAACAGACCGCCAGCCCCCGTGGTTACGCCCTTCACCTCAAATTGGCGACTATTTCACCGAAGCCATTAAATCTTTATTTATCAATAGCTTATAAATTCAGATCAGATTACAGGCAAGATGACGGTGTTTTATACAGGCGTCAAGAAAATCAACGGAACGGATGTGCATAAATGAGCCAAGTCAAGCCGAATTTTCAGTTATAGACGCTTTATTTTGGATCGATTTTGGCGCACAAAGGTGATTACAGCGTCAAATAAATGCCCTTCCTGAATAATCTGTCACCTATGGGGATAAGATTGTAACGACGCGTAACAAGATCCGTTACCGCCGGAAGCAAGCGAGGGCAAGAAGCCAGTGTCTCACCGATGAGACACTGACACGACGACCGTCGGAACAGCAGAGGAGAAAAAGGTGCAGTCAGGTCAGGCCAGCCCATTCAGGACGAATAAACCGGCAACGGAAGCGGCCTGACCCTGAAACGGAGCTCCAGGGTCAGGCAGCAGAAGGGATTCGGTTATCCGAGCACCTTACGCGCATTGCGGAACATACGCAGCCAGGGCGCGTCTTCACCCCAGTTATCCGGGTGCCACGAATGCTGAGCAGTGCGGAACACCCGCTCCGGATGCGGCATCATAATGGTGACGCGACCGTCGGCCGACGTCAGGCCGGTGATACCTGCCTGCGACCCATTCGGGTTGAATGGATAGCGTTCGGTCACATGCCCGTCATTGCTGACATAACGCAGCGATACCAACCCTTCGGACTGTACTGCAGCGGCCGCATCCGCGCTGGCAAATTCGACTCGACCTTCACCATGGGCAACGGCAATCGGCATCCGAGACCCTTCCATGCCCTGCAGGAATTGAGACGGCGATTTCTGCACTTCCACCATGACCAGACGCGCTTCGAACTGCTCGGATTCATTGCGCACAAAACGCGGCCAATGGGCGGTCCCCGGAATCAACTCATGCAGATTGGAGAGCATCTGACAGCCATTACAAACGCCCAGCGCCAGGGTGTCCGTCCGAGTGAAGAAGCCAGCAAACTGCTCACGAACGCGCTCATTGAAGAGGATGGATTTGGCCCAGCCCTCACCGGCACCCAGCACATCACCGTAAGAGAAGCCACCACAGGCCACCATGGCCCGGAAGCTCTCCAGCGTAATCCGACCGGAAAGCAGGTCGCTCATGTGGACATCGACCGCATCGAAACCGGCCCGGTCGAAGGCAGCCGCCATTTCCACCTGGCCGTTGACACCCTGCTCACGCAGCACGGCAATCTTCGGACGCGCGCCACTATTGATGTACGGCGCCGCAACATCCTCTTCCGGATCGAAGGTCAGCTCGGCACTCAGCCCCGGATCCGCTGGCGACAGCAGGTTGTCGTACTCCTGCTTGGCGCAGTCGGCGTTATCCCGCAGGGACTGGATACGGTAGCTGGTTTCGGACCACAGCCGCTGGTACTCCTCACGAGATGTATCAATGACCGCGTCTTCGTTGAACATGAACCGGATGCGGTCACTGTCATTCAAGGTACCAACCACGGCGGTGTGCTCGCCGAGCCCCGCACCTGTAAACTGTTGCAGGACAAACGGCGTGTCTTCGCGACGCACCTGGATGACTGCGCCCAACTCTTCATTGAAGAGCTCCCGGGCAAACTGACTCGCCTCTTCGGCCAGGCCGTCCAGCTTGATATCAATGCCGGTGTGGCCGGCAAAGGCCATTTCCACCAGCGTGGTGAACATGCCACCGTCAGAGCGGTCGTGATAGGCCAGCAGTTTGCCATCGCCATTCAGACCCTGGATCACGGCAAAGAAGGCCTTGATGTCTTCAGGATCATCCAGGTCCGGCGCGACCGCGCCCACCTGACTGTATACCTGTGCCAGCGCCGAACCGCCCAGACGATTCTGACCCGCGGCCAGATCGACCAGGATCAAGTCGGTTTCGCCGGCATCGGTACGCAGCTGCGGCGTCAACGTGTTACGCACATTGGTGACCGGCGCAAAACCGCTGATGATCAGCGACAGCGGCGCCGTCACACTCTTCTGCTCGCCGTTGTCCTCTTCCCAGACGGTCTTCATGGACATGGAGTCCTTACCCACCGGGATAGTGATACCCAGCTCCGGGCACAGTTCCATACCCACGGCGCGGACCGTCTCGTACAGATTTTCATCTTCGCCCGGATGACCGGCTGCAGCCATCCAGTTGGCAGACAGGCGAATGTCGGACAGCTTTTCGATTGAGGCCGCGGCCAGGTTGGTGATCACCTCGCCCACCGCCATTCGGCCGGAGGCCGGTGAGTCAATCACAGCCACCGGCGTGCGCTCGCCCATCGCCATGGCTTCACCGGCCAGACTGTCGAAGGACGATGCCGTCACCGCCACGTCACTGACCGGTACCTGCCAGGGGCCGACCATCTGGTCGCGCGCCACCAGACCGGTAATCGTCCGGTCACCAATGGTAATCAGGAAGCTCTTGCTGCCCACGGACGGCAAACGCAGGATCCGGCGGGCCGCCTCGTTCACATCGATATCGCGGGAATTGAAAACCTGCTTGGTGAACGAGGCACGCTCGACGCTGCGATGCATCCGCGGGGGCTTGCCGAACAGGACGTCCATCGGCAAATCCACGGGCTTGTCATCGAAGTAGGCGTCAGCCACTTCCAGGTGATGTTCTTCCGTAGCCTCGCCAATGACGGCGTACGGGCAGCGCTCGCGGCGACAGATGGCGTCGAAGTGCTCTAGCTCGTCCGCCGCCACGGCCAGCACGTAGCGTTCCTGGGATTCGTTACACCAGATTTCCAGCGGTGACATGCCCGGCTCATCGCTGGGGATATCGCGCAGTTCAAAACGACCACCCCGGCCACCGTCCTTGACCAGTTCCGGCATGGCGTTGGACAGGCCGCCCGCGCCGACATCGTGGATAAAGCTGATCGGGTTGTCTTCGCCCAACTGCCAACAGCGGTCGATCACTTCCTGGCAACGGCGCTCCATTTCCGGGTTGCCCCGCTGCACGGACGCGAAATCCAGATCCTCGTGACTGCTGCCGGAATCCATGGAGGAAGCCGCGCCACCGCCCAGGCCGATCAGCATCGCCGGTCCGCCCAGCACGATCAGTTTCGCGCCAACCGGGATATCCCCTTTTTCGACGTGGTCGGTCCGGATATTCCCCAGGCCACCGGCGATCATGATGGGCTTGTGGTAACCCCGGACTTCATCACCGGCCGCACCTGGCGCCTTCTGTTCGAAGGTCCGGAAATAACCGGTCAGGTTGGGTCGGCCAAATTCGTTATTGAAGGAGGCGCCCCCGATCGGACCCTCGATCATGATGTCCAGCGGCGACGCAATGCGCTCGGGCTTGCCGTATTCGGTTTCCCACGGCTGCAGATCCCCCGGCAGATTCAGGTTGGACACCGTGAACCCGGTCAGGCCAGCCTTGGGCTTGGAACCCCGTCCGGTCGCACCCTCGTCACGAATCTCACCGCCGGCGCCGGTTGCCGAACCCGGGCTCGGGGAAATGGCCGTCGGGTGATTGTGGGTCTCCACCTTCATCAGGATGTGGATGTCTTCATCGTGATAGCGGTAGGTGCCGGAATCAGCCTCGGGATAGAACCGGCCGGCCTTGGCGCCGCGGATCACCGCCGCGTTATCCTTATAGGCTGAGAGTACACCTTCGCTGTTCATCTCGAAGGTATTGCGAATCATCGCGAACAGGGACTTCTCCTGAGCCTCGCCATCGATGTCCCAGGACGCGTTGAAAATCTTGTGGCGGCAGTGTTCTGAATTGGCCTGGGCGAACATCATCAGCTCTACGTCGGCCGGATCCCGCTCCAGGCGGGTGAAAGCGTCCACCAGGTAATCGATTTCGTCATCCGCCAGCGCCAGGCCCAGCGTCTGATTCGCTTCCACCAGCGCCGGCCGGCCGCCACTCAGAACCGGAATACGGTCTGGCGTGCGCGGCTCCTCGCGATGGAACAGCAGTTCCGCACCGCCCATCTCATGAAAAACCCGCTGGGTCATGCGGTCGTGCAGCAAGGTGGCAATCGCCTCACGCTGCTCCAGCTTCAACTTGCAGTCCGCGTGAATATAGAAGGCCGTGCCCCGCTCGATACGACGGATCTGACGCAGCCCGCAAATACGTGCGATGTCTGTCGCCTTGGTCGACCAGGGCGAAATGGTGCCCGGCCGCGGTACCACCAGAAACAACACACCTTCCGCCGCCTGGGAATCGGCAGACGGGCCGTAACTCAGCAGCCGGTCGAGCACCTGCTGCTCTTCATCCGCAAGTGCCTCCGGCACATCCACGAAATGCATGAACTCCGCGTAGATCCGGGAGACTTCCGGGACCACAGCCTGAACCTGGGACAGAAGCTTGTCAGAGCGGAAGGATGAAAGTGCGGGAGCGCCGCGGAGTTCCAGCATGGCAAAAAACCTGTATCGTGCTGATCTGGGGAATACAGGGGGCTCTCATACCGGGAACCCCTTGCGAGACGGCCGCAATGATACTGGAAACCGCGCGCCGGATACAGATTTGCCAGCGCCGGAAATCGGTGAATGTGGCAATTACCCAGTCGTTCGCCTCATGCCCGGCCAGCCAGCTCCTGATTGTCACCCGGACCAGCGCGCCTCCATTACCGGTGCATTAAAATTTACAGGCTTTTGCAGTCTACGACGGACAGTTAATTGACCCGCTTCCGGCTTTTGGGGATTATCGGGCTAATGCTTAACGATAATCGGGTTTCTGCGCCCCGTCGTTTTTATTGTGTCAGGGACTATCCATCCGGCGCCGAATCCATCCATACCAACAGACCCACGGATCAGGGTCACAACTGTCGCACATCTTCGGGCAGTCACTCGTGCCGATCGATTCGAATGGATCGGCACTCGATAAGGATTGCGCCCGTCAAAGGTTCGCAGTAAGGAGAGCAGGGATTTGTCAGTGGTTTCCATCCTGAGAAACAAACGCCGTCCTGTGAGCATCGCCCTGGTCCTTGGCCTGGCCGGTGCCCTGACGGCCTGCTCGCGCCCGTCGACACTCGACGAGCTGCGCCAGGAAGGCGTGCTCCACGTCATTGCCCGCCCCTCTCCGTCCGTTTACTACGATGGCCGCGACGGACCAACCGGCTACGAATACGAACTGGCCAAGGAATTCGCTGACGAGCTGGGCGTGGAACTCCGCATCCGCGAAGCCGAAGGCAACGGGCAAATCCTGTCCGTACTGGAAAAGGGTTACACCCACATTGGCCTGGCGGGACTGGCCAGTACCATTCCCAGCACCCAGGAATTCAAGGCTGTGCCGATCAACCTGAACGTCCAGTCCACCCTGATCTATAACCGGGATGCGGATTCCGCCCGCGATGCGGAAGACGTCGGTGATCGCGTCATTCATGCGGTAGCCAACAGCAACCATCTGGCACCGCTGAAGGCACTGGCCAAGCAGAACCCGAATATCCACTGGGAACTCCATGCCGATCTCGACACCGCCGGCATACTCGAACGGGTCGAATCCGGTGAATTCCAGGTGGCGGTGGTGGACTCCACCGAACTGGCGCTCAACCAGGTCTTCTTTCCCAACGTCAAGAAAGGCTTTGACCTGAACCAGCCCCAGCCCATTGCCTGGTTGTTCCCATCCCAGCAGGACGACACGCTGGTCAAGGCTGCCCGCAAGTTCCTCAACAAAATGAAGGCAGACGGCCGCCTGGCCCAGTTGAAGGAACGCTTTTACGGCCATCTGGACCGGCTTAACTACGTGGGTGCCCGGACTTTCGTGTATCACGTGCGTCACCGGCTCCCCAACTACGAGCTGGCCTTCCAGGACGCGGCGGAAAAATACCATACGGACTGGCGTCTGTTGGCCGCCATCGGCTACCAGGAATCCCATTGGCGCCCCAATGCCGTATCGCCCACCGGCGTTCGCGGCATGATGATGCTGACGCGAAACACCGCTCAGTATGTGGGGATCGACAATCGCCTGGACCCGGAGGAAAGCATCGACGGCGGCGCCCGTTACTTCCAGATGGTTCACGACCAGATCCCTGCCGACATCCCGGAGCCGGATCGGTCCTGGTTCGCCCTGGCCTCCTACAACGTTGGTTTTGGTCACCTGGAAGATGCACGACGACTCGCGGAAGGCGCGGGAAAAGACCCGGACCGCTGGATCGACGTCAAGGAATATCTGCCGCTGCTGGCGCAGAAAGAGTGGTATTCGAAAACCCGCTACGGCTACGCCCGCGGCCATGAACCGGTCATCTACGTACAGAATATCCGCCGCTACTACGACGTACTCGTGTGGATGAAAGAACCCATGCACCGGGGCGAGCAGCTGGCACAAAATCCGGAGTTCCCACAGCTGGACGCCGATTCCCCAACCACAGACGTCGTGCCGGCCGGCTCCGACCGGATCCCGACAGAACTGTCCGTCGCACCGCCGACGCTTTAAAGCGTCAATCATCGACGCCCTGACTCACTCCGGGGTATCGTCGCGGGCATCCAGCGCCCGCTCGGCCTGCTCGCCGGTAAACCCACGCTGGGCCAGAAAACGCGCCTGGCGCGCCTTGTCCGACCACTCCAACGCGGAGGCCGACAGGCCAAACCGGCGGCGCCTTGCTTCGGTGGCCCGTTCGGCCCATTGCTGATCGCTCACTTCCTGCATACACGTCGGCCGCTGGAACACACCGCGCTGCTGGAGTTCGCTTTCAATGCGCAGCGGGCCGTAGTACAGGTCCATTCGCTGACGGGCGTACACGTCGGCAAAGCGGTCGTCGTCCAGCCAGCCTTCCCGCTCGTAGTCGTCCAGCACCGGATCAATGACATCGGGCGTGAGCTTCCGCTGCATCAGCTTTAGCCGCAATTCCTGACGGCTATGCTCGCGCCGGGCCAATAATTTGAGGGCGACGGAACGGGCCTTGTATTCGGGGTCCTGATTCTCAGATTTGCTGTTTTTCGGGGCCATGAATTGTCTTCAGATCCAGCGCATTCCAAACCTCTACACAGCCCTGTGCAGCAGGTCTCCAAAACGATTAGACTAACCCACCATGCAAGCGGGCGTCGATGTAACCCGCTGCTCTGTCGGCGGCCACAGGCTGCCTGATTCTGACCGGACGCGTTCACCCGGTCAGCAACTTGCCTTACCGTGTGGGGATTCCGTTATGGCGGCCTTTATCAAGAAGCTCTTCAAGAACCGCAAATCCGACAACGCCCAACCACAGCCCGATGTCAGCGCGCTGAACCCGGACAAACCGGACGAACTCAATGCCCTGATTGAGCTGGCCCGCTCGGCAGAGACCAACAGTCAGCGGGGCGTCGCCATTGACCGCATCCCCCACATCAAACACCTGATCCCGCTGTACAGTGAGGCTTCGGCCACCGTGCGCAATCGCCTGGCCGGCCGCATCAGTGCGCTGGCCAGTCAGCATCCGGAACAGGTCGAGCAGACCCGTGCGGCACTGTCAGACCCCCAGCAACAGGCGCTGGTTCACCAGCTTTGCCAGAGTGCAGATATGGATGCGGAACAGATCTCCGCGGAAACGGATCCGCAAAAGCTGCTGTCTCTGGCGACCGAAGGCAAGACCGCCGCGGTTCGTCTTGCGGCAGCCGAACGGATCGAAGGCGAAGATGAATTGATGGCCGTGCAGCGAGCCGCCAAAGGTCGCGACAAAGGCGTCTATCAGTTGACCAAGAAACGCCTGCAACTGCTGCGTCAGGAAAAGGACCGCGAACAGGCTGTCCAGAACGCCATCGAGGACCTGATCCGTCAGGCCGAAGAACACGCCAAAACCGACAACCTGCAACTCTACGCGGCGCGCGTCGAGAGCCTGCAGTCCCAGTGGAAAAACCTGTCTTCCGCGGCTTCCAACAACCAGCACACCGCCTTCCTCACCGCGCTGGATGCCTGCAATCGCCGCGTGCGTGAGGTCGAGGAAGCCTCGGCCCGGGAAGCGGAATCCCACCATAAGCAGGAAGAACGCAAGGCGACCCTGGATTTGCTGCGCGACACCCTGAACAGCCTGCGCGAAGCCATGCCGGAACGCGGGCCGTCCCTGTCGTCACTCGACGCCCTGCAGAAAACCCAGGAAAACCGCTGGATGGAGGCGACCCGGGACAGCGAGGTTGCCAAGTCGGAACAGAAAGATTACCAGGCCCTGATGCTGGAACTGCGCCACTACATCGGCTCCGTCCAGCGCCTGCAACAGCAGCAGGAAGCCCTCCAGTCACTGGTTGATGCGGAGTCTCCGGACAGCGCCGAACTGCGCCAGCTTCTGGAAACCATCGACTGGCCGGGCGGCTACGCCCAGCCGCCGGCGCTGGAAACCGCCGCCCGCAAACTGGGCCAGGCACGTGAAGTGCGCAAAACCCAGACCAGCGACCAGAAAACCCAGGTCAAGGCGCTCGACGACCTGCTTGAAAAGCTGGAAAAAGCACTGGAGCAGGACCAATATTCCGAGTCCCGCCACCTGCACAAGCAGGCCCAGCACGCCTTCAACGCGCTCGACCACAAACACGCCAGCCAGCGCCAGGCCCACCTGACGCTGCTTGGCCGACAGCTGCAGGACCTGCAGGACTGGCGCGGCTTTGCTACCCGCCCGAAGCAGGAGGAATTGTGTGAAGCCATGGAATACCTGGCGACCCAGCACATGGAGCCGGAAGCCAAGGCCACTCACATCAAGGAATTGCAGCAGGAATGGCGCGACCTGGGCGGCTCATCCGACCAATCGCTGTGGCAGCGTTTCAAGAAGGCGTCGGACATTGCCTATGAGCCCTGCCAAGAATATTTCGCCGCCAAGTCCGAGCTGAAGCACGTCAACATCGACAAGCGCCAGGCCATCTGCGACCAATTGGCGGACTTCGTCGACAACGCCGACTGGCAGAACGCCGACTGGAAAGCGGTGGAGCGCATTCACCGTGTGGCCCGCCAGGAGTGGCGCGAGGCCTGGCCTGTGGACTTCAAGGCAAACCGCCCCCTGCAGAAACGATTCGACCACTTGTTGAAGCAGGTGGAAGCGCCTCTGAACGAGGAGCGGCAGAAGAACGAAGCCAGCAAACAGGCCATCGTCGAACGGGCCCAGGCCCTGATCGACCACGAACCCCTGAGCGAGGCCATGGAGCAGGCCAAGGCCCTGCAGAAAGAGTGGCAAGGCATCGGCATCACCCGTCACCGGGAAGATCGCAAGCTCTGGCAGGACTTCCGCGCCGCCTGCGATGCCATTTTTGCCCGTCGTGATGCCCAGCGTGCGGAACAGGTGGCCGAAGATACCGTCGCCCTGGACACCCTGAAACAGGCCATCGAGGACAGCCGCCAACAACGTGAGGCCGCCCAGGACGATCTGGCGACGCTTCGCCAATTGCAGCAGGCGCTTCGCAGTGCCCCGGCACCACGGCGCATTCCCGCCCCGGTATCGGATGAACTGGCGACCGAAAAGTCGGCCCTGGATCAAGCGATCCAGCAGCTTGAGCGCGGCCAGCAAGTGGCCGACTGGGAAGTCCGGCTGCACGCGGGTAACAGCCAACCCGGCGATGGCAGCAACCTGCCGGATCCGCTGCCCTCACCCCGGGAAATTGCCATTCGCCTGGAAATCGCGACCGGCCTGCCGTCGCCGGAAGAAGACCAGGAACTGCGCATGAAGCAGCAGGTGGAGCGCCTCGCTGCCGGCCTGACCGGCGGCAATGGCAGTGCGGGCTCAGCAGAAGACGAAATCAACCGGCTCATCGATTGCTGGTGCGCCCAGTCCATCGAACCGTCTGACGCCGAGAGCCTGATGCCCCGCCTGCGCAACGCCCTCGCCAACTGGCAGGGTTGAGCCTTCAGCTCCCGCAATGGATCGCCCCAACCGGGGCGGTCCATCACTCCCGCTGGTGCTTGAGCACAAAATCCTTCGCCTCAGAAACCGCCACCCGGACACGATCCCGCATCTCCTGCATTTCCGGGTCCGCCAGGTAGAATCGCATATCAATGGAATGTCGGTAATAGCGCGTCGGCAGCCGGTTCAGCGCCACGCACATCACATCCGCCAGGAAATCTTCGCCCTCGTCAGACTTTCGGCCTTCCTCAATGGCTTCCGCCACCAGACCTTCATAGAAATTATCGATGGTATCGAGCAGGGACATAAGAACAGCACCTTGTTCGGATTACAGAATGGACCTGTCTGTAGATTAGATGCCTACGTGCGGATTGCCACCTGAGCAGTTTCGCCAATGCGAATGGCAGCCCGGGTCATTACCTCCACCGAAACCGGCCGCTAAGGTGGCTGTCTATCCTGAAAGCGGTTGCCCTTCGGCACCACAGACTGAACACGACTCCGCCCCAGCGCGCAGAGGAACAACAATGACCACAGAAGCCTATATCTTCGATGCGGTACGCACGCCGCGAGGTCGCGGCAAGAAAGACGGCTCGCTGCACAGCGTCAAGCCGATCACTCTGCTGACGACTATTCTCAAAGCCCTTCAGCAACGCAACGACCTGGACACCCGCCAGGTGGACGACATCGTCATGGGGTGCGTCACTGCCGTGGGCGATCAGGGGGCCGACATCGCCAAGACCGCCGCCCTCGCCGCCCAATGGGATGAAGTGGTCGCCGGTGTCACGCTCAACCGCTTTTGCGCGTCCGGCCTGGAAGCGGTCAACCTGGCTGCGATGAAAGTCCGCTCTGGCTGGGAAGACCTGGTGGTCGCCGGTGGCGTTGAAGCCATGTCGCGAGTGCCCATGGGCTCCGACGGTGGCGCCTGGGCCAGCGACCCGGAAACCAATCTGAACACCGGCTTCATGCCCCAGGGCATCGGCGCCGACCTGATCGCCACCCTTGAAGGCTTCAGCCGGGAAGACGTCGACCGGTTTGCCGTGAATTCCCAGAAAAAGGCGGCTGCCGCCTGGGAGAACGGCTACTTCAAACATTCCATCGTCCCGGTCACCGACCAGAATGGCGTCATGATCCTCGACCGCGACGAGCACGTTCGCGCCGGCACCACGCTGGAGTCATTGGGCCAGCTCAAGCCGTCCTTCCAGATGATGGGCGAGATGGGCTTCGACGGTGTGGCCCGGGAAAAATACCACTACGTGGAACGTATCAACCACGTACACCACGCCGGCAACTCCTCTGGCATCGTCGACGGCGCGACCGCCCTACTGATCGGCAGCGAAGCCAAGGGCCGCGAGCTGGGCCTCAAGCCCCGCGCCCGCATTCTCTCGACCGCTGTCACCAGCACCGATCCCACCATCATGCTCACCGGCCCGGCCCCAGCTAGCCGCAAAGCCCTGGAAAAAGCCGGACTGACCGCCGACCAGATCGACCTGTTCGAGGTGAACGAAGCCTTTGCATCGGTGGTCATGCGCTTCCAGCGGGAGCTAGGCGTGCCCGACGAGAAAGTCAACGTCAACGGCGGCGCGATCGCCATGGGGCACCCCCTGGGTGCGACGGGCGCCATGATACTCGGCACCCTGCTGGACGAGCTGGAGCGCCGCGAACAGCGCTACGGCCTCGCCACCCTGTGTGTGGGTGGCGGCATGGGTATCGCCACCGTCATTGAACGCTGCTGAGCCGGGACAGAGAAGGATCCAATCATGAGTGCAATCCGTTACGACATCGACGACCAGAACATCCTCACCCTGACCATCGACATGCCCGGCCAGTCCGCCAACACTATGAACGCGGCCTTCCGCGAGGCGTTGACCGAAACCGTCAGCCGCGTTGAACAGGATCTGGACAGCATCAAAGGCATTATCCTGACCTCCGGCAAGAAGACCTTCTTCGCCGGTGGCGACCTGAATGAGTTGTATAAAGTGACCGAGGAACAGGCTGGCGAATTCGAGGCCATGGTCAACGGCCTCAAGCGCCAGATGCGGGTACTGGAGACCTGCGGCAAGCCCGTGGTCGCCGCTATCAACGGGAGTGCCCTGGGGGGCGGTCTGGAGCTGTGCCTGGCCTGCCATCACCGGGTGGTGCTGGATAACGACAGCATCCAGCTCGGCCTGCCGGAAGTCACCCTGGGCCTGCTGCCTGGTGGTGGCGGCACCCAGCGCCTGCCCCGGATGCTGGGGCTGGAAACGTCTTTCCCCTACCTGATGGAAGGCAAGAAATCGAATCCGAAGGCAGCTCTGAAAGTCGGTATTGTGGACGCCCTCGCGTCCAGCAGCGACGACCTGATCGCCCGGGCCCGCGCCTTCATTGAAGCGAACCCCAGCTGCCAGCAACCCTGGGACCAGAAAGGCTTCAAGATTCCGGGAGGTGGACCGCAGCACCCGGCCATGGCACAAAAGCTGGCCATCGCTCCGGCCATGCTCAAGCAGAAAACCAAAGGCTGCTACCCGGCGCCGGAAGCCATCCTGTCCGCCGCCGTGGAAGGCGCCCAGGTTGATTTCGACAATGGCCAGCTGGTCGAGACCCGCTATTTTGCGCAACTGGTTTGCGGCCAGGTGTCCAAGAACATGACCGGCACCTTCTGGTTCCAACTCAACGCCATCAAGGCGGGCGAGAGCCGTCCGCAAGGCGTCGACCAGGCCCGATTCCAGAAAGTCGGGGTTCTCGGGGCCGGCATGATGGGCGCCGGCATTGCCTACTCGACCGCCGCACGGGGGCTGGACGTGGTCCTGAAGGATGTGTCCGTCGAGAACGCCGAGAAGGGCAAGGCGTATTCACAGAAGCTGCTGGACAAGAAAGTCAGCCGCGGGCGGATGACCGGCGACGAGCGGGATGCGGTGCTTGGCCGCATTCAGGCAACGGAAACCGCGAGCGACCTTGCCGGCTGCGACCTGATTATCGAAGCGGTTTTCGAAGACAGCGATCTGAAAGCCAAGGTCACCCGGGAAGCCGAGCAGCAACTGGCAGAAGGCGGCATCTTCGCTTCCAACACCTCGACGATTCCCATTACTCAGCTGGCCAAGGCCTCCGGCGCACCGGATAAATTTATCGGCCTGCATTTCTTCTCGCCGGTGGACAAAATGCAGCTGGTGGAGATCATCGTCGGCGAGCAAACCTCCGACGACACCCTTGCCCGGGCCTTCGACTACGTGCAGCAGATCGGCAAGATCCCGATCGTGGTCAACGACAGCCGCGGCTTTTTCACCTCGCGCGTATTCGGCACCTTCGTCAACGAAGGCGTCGCCATGGTGCAGGAGGGCATTCATCCTGCCAGCATCGAAAACGCCGGTATTCTGTCCGGTATGCCCGTCGGCCCGCTGGCCGTATGCGATGAAGTCAGCCTGACGCTGATCCAGCACGTGCGAAACCAAAGCCGCAAAGACATGGAGGCCGCCGGTCGGTCCTGGACACCCCACCCGGCCGAAGCGGTCATCGATGCCATGGTCAACGAGCACGGCCGCAAGGGAAAGGCTGCCGGCGCCGGTTTCTACGATTATCCCGCCTCCGGCAAGAAGCACCTCTGGTCCGGCCTCGCCGAACATTACACCGATTCGGCGAAAGCATCGGAAGTGGACCTGCAAACCCTGAAAGACCGGCTGCTGTTCATCCAGGCCATTGAAACCGTGCGATGCCTTGAAGAGAACGTCCTGCGTACGGTGGAAGATGCCAATATCGGCAGTATCTTCGGCATCGGCTTCGCGCCCTGGACCGGTGGCGCTATCCAGTTCATCAACCAGTACGGTGTGCGCAAGTTCGCAGAACGGGCAAAAGAGCTGGCCGAAGCCTTCGGCGAGCGTTTCGCCCCGCCCCGGTTGCTGCTGGATAAAGCGGAAAGCAACACCCCGTTCCAATAAGCCGGCGATCAAACGGGTTCCGGTGTCCCCAGCCGGAACCCGTAACGTCAGGATTTTGCTCGATCGTGCGCCGGGACAATACCCGCACCTAACAAATTCACCCAAACTTGTCCTCATTATGGACAGATTGTCATGACCTCGTAGCACATGCCCGGTAGCAACGGCCTTGCCGCTTGCCTACAATGAGCTGAGGATCCTCTTAATATTCCGGAACACCATCATCTTTCGGAAGTCATAGTGGAGGCTCCGGCGTCTGCCGGCCTTCCCGGGTTTTAAGACCCGAGAACCGCCGATCAGCCTGGAAGCCCGACGACAACGCTCGTCCGGCTTACAATCTTCACCTGCAAAGACAGTAATGACATGCCATTATCGATCCGCAAGCTGAGAGTACCCCGCCTCCGTTCTTCCGCAGTCGCCCTGGCCGTTGGCCTGGCGATTACCTCCACGGCCGGTTTTGCGGCCCTGGACAAGGACGGCGCACAGACATTCCAGCCGGTTTCGCCGACCATCGATCAGGCCCGCGCCAATATCCTGATCGCACGGCAACTCCAGTTCACGCATTTCCTGGATCAGCGGATCGACTCTGACCTCTCCAAGCGGGTGTTCGACGCCTACCTTGATCATCTGGACGGTCAGCATGTCTATTTCCTGCAGAGCGATATCGACCGCTTCGCGCCCTGGCGCACCAAGCTCGACTCAGCGCTGAAGACCGGCCAGCTCGAGCCGGCTTTCCAGATTTACAACCTGTTTGAAAAACGCGTGATCGAACGCCTGGATTACGCGCTGAAGCTGATTGACGACGGCGTCGACCAGTTCGACTTCAGCAAAGACGAAGAACTCAAGCTGGATCGCTCCGACGATCCCTGGGCCAAGAGCAAGGACGAGCTGGACGCGATCTGGAAGCGCCGCATCAAGAATGCCGTGCTGGCCCAGCGTCTGAACGGCAAGAGCGACAAGGAAATCACCACCTCCCTGCAACGTCGCTACGAAAGCCAGCGCTCAAGGACCCTGCAGGTACGCAGCGAAGACGCCTTCCAGACCTACATGAACGCCTTCACCAGCCTGTGGGACCCGCATACCTCCTACTTCTCCCCGCGCACCTCTGAGAACTTCAACATCAACATGAGTCTCTCGCTGGAAGGCATCGGCGCGGTGCTGCAGTCCGACAACGAATACACCAAGGTCGTGCGCCTGGTGCCGGGCGGCCCGGCCTCCAAGCAAGGCCAATTGAAGCCGGCCGACCGCATTGTGGGCGTCGCCCAGGGCAAGGACGGCGAGATGAAGAACGTCGTGGGCTGGCGCCTGGATGAAGTGGTCGACCTGATCCGCGGCCCGCGTTCTTCCGTCGTGCGCCTGGAAGTGATTCCGGCCAGCGCCTCGGATGAAACCATTACCCGCACCATCGACATCACCCGCGACAAGGTGAAGCTGGAAGAGCAGTCCGCCAAGAGCGACATGATCGACCTGAAGCGGGACGGCAAGCACTACAAGGTCGGTGTGATTGACATTCCCACCTTCTACGCCGATTTCCAGGCCATGCAGGCCGGTGACCCGAACTACAAGAGCACAACCCGTGACGTACACAAACTGATCGACAAGCTCAA
Organism: Marinobacter sp. R17; assembly: GCF_003789045.1. Taxonomy (NCBI): domain Bacteria; kingdom Pseudomonadati; phylum Pseudomonadota; class Gammaproteobacteria; order Pseudomonadales; family Marinobacteraceae; genus Marinobacter; species Marinobacter sp. R17. The sequence continues at coordinate 19,433 of NZ_RHGZ01000032.1, forward strand.
GGGACAGGGCATGCAGGGTCTGGTGATCGACCTGCGCAACAACGGCGGTGGCGCCCTTCAGGAAGCCAACGATCTGGTGGGCCTGTTCATCGATGAGGGTCCGACCGTCCAGATCCGCAGCGCCGACAACGACGTCAGCGTACTGACCGACGACGATCCGTCCGTGGCCTACTCCGGCCCGCTGGTGGTCCTGGTCAACCGCATGAGCGCCTCGGCCTCCGAAATCTTCGCCGGCGCCATCCAGGATTACGGCCGCGGCCTGATCGTGGGCTCGCAGACCTTCGGCAAGGGCACCGTACAGGCGGTCCGCCCGCTGAACCACGGACAGCTGAAGATCACCCAGTCCAAGTTCTACCGGGTTTCTGGCGGCTCCACCCAGCACAAGGGCGTCATTCCGGACATCAACATCCCGACCCGAATCAACAAGGAAGAGATCGGCGAAGACGCGCTGGATAACGCCCTGCCCTGGGACCAGATCGAAGCCGTGCCCCACGCCCGCTACTTCGATTTCAGCAGCATCATCGACAAGCTGCGCGAGCGTCATGACGCCCGTTTCGACAAGAACCCGGAATTCCAGCTGCTGGAGGAAGAGATCAACCTGCTCAAGACCCAGCGCAACCGGGATTACGTCAGCCTGAACTACGACAAGCGCGAGACCTACCAGGACGATCTGGAGTCCCGCCAGTTGAAGATCGCCAATGCGCGTCGTCAGCTCAAGGGCAAAGAGCCGTTCAAGGACTGGGAAGCGCTGGAAAACTACGAGGAGGCGGAAGCCGCCAACCCGGATGAAAAGAAAGACGACGACTTTATCGTCCGCGAGGGTGGCTACATCATGTCCGACATGATCGATCTGGATTCCAAGATGGCGTCCATTACCAAACCTGAGCGGATCACCGCTCAGGCTGACGAGCATATGTAAACGACGCTTTTTATCAGGGAGCAAGGCAAGGACCGCCGGATGAGCAACGACAGCGATCGCAAGCGTGCCCTCGCCCTGGAAAGCCTGCTCATGGACACGCTGCACGCGATCCAGTCCATGCAGCAGGCTGAAAAGCTCGGAGTCCCGCCCCTCACCGGCCAGCAGACGGCCGATGCCAAGGGCGGGAAACCCGCCGCCGAAGACGAAGATTCCCTGGTCGACCGCCTGACCGACTTCACCGGTTCCGCCTTCCGCCTTGCCCTGCGTACCACCGACACGTCCATCAAGGCCGGCCGCGCCCTGCTCAACTCGCAGGACAAGCTGCGCATGATGCTCGCCGCCGGCGACTCGCTGAAGGATATCCGGGAAGTGGCCGGCCTCACCCTCAATGAGATGAGCGAGGCCCTGGATCTGCGGGACAAGAGCCTGCTGGAAGCCATCGAGAATGGCACCGCCACCCTTTCGTTCGAGCTGATCCTGCGCCTGGCCGCCCTGGTGGCCCGTAACGATCCGATTCCGTTCATCCTGCGCTTCACCCGCAACTACAATCCCGAAGCCTGGCAGATTCTGTCGGATTGGGGCGTCGGCAAACTACCGCTGCAGTTCGAACGGGAACGGGAATTCATCAACATCTTCCGGGGCCACGATGAGGCGCGGGAGCTGTCGGATGAAGGCTTCCGCAAGGTCCTGGATTTCACCCGGCAGAGTTTTGAGATGTCATTGCATTTCGTTGCCGAGCAGGAAGCGGAAGTGGCGCGGATGCGGGACGAACTGTCCACGGATACCCAGACAGCGCGCCCGACAAAGAAGGCTTCGAAAAAGCCATCTACCGCCGGCCGGAAAAGGCCACCCACCAGCTCCTAGCGCTTCATTCATCCTGGCGTCCCGGAGCAAAAAGCCAGGCCTCAGGATCCCAATCTTTCAGCCTGACGGGGCCACCATCGATGGCCCCGATACAGCCTGTCGCACTAGACGCTCAAGCGCCGCTCATACTCCGCTCTGTTCCTCAGGAACCCCTCCCAGAACGGCGTCGGTTCGATGCCCGTCAACCGGGCGGCCAGGAGATCGAGATGGGTGTGCCACCCGGTACTCACATTGAGCAGGGTTGACGGGTCGGGCACGCGGTGATGGGTGACGGTCAGCAATACATCCTGGCCGCGGGGTTCCAGATCGAAGCTGACCCCGCCGGTACTGCCCCAGCTGATCGCCAGGCGTCTCGGCGGATCCAGTTCCGTGATCTCGCTCTGCAGGCGGTGCTCCTCGGAAAACCCCGGCGGTCTGTGGCCGGAAGGCTGCGTCAGTTGGTCGTTATGCCAGACGAACTCGAACGACGCGCCAACCGCCATCGCCATTTCACCGGCCGCCAGCCATTGGCGTCGCAGATCCTCTTCGGTGAGATAGGCCCAGATCCGTTCGATCGGGCCGGGAAGCAAACGCTGGATGGTCAGCGTGTTGGAATCGGTCAGTACACCATAGCTTGCGGGCATTTCCGGCTTGTTCATGGGTCGTCTCCTTCCCGGGACGCGGGGTTGTGGGCGTCCTCCTCGCGGAGGAGCTGTTCGAGGGCATCCAGACGTCCGGTCCAGAAGCGCTCGTATTCCCTGAGCCAGGCGTGGGCACTGGCCAGCGGCCCCGGATTGAGATGACAGACCCGCGTGCGCCAACGCACCTCGCGTCGGATCAGTCCCGCCTTCTCCAGCACCTTGATGTGCTTGGACGCCGCCGCCAGCGACATATCGAACGGCTCGGCCAACTGACCCACGGTCTTCTCGCCCCCGGACAACTCGCTCAGCATTCCCCGCCGCGTCACATCACCCAGGGCGTGAAAGATAACGTTCAGTTGGGCACTCTCTAATTCAACCATATGGTTAAACGTAGCACCGCCTCACCCATCATTCAACCAGTTTGTTAAATGTTAATGTGGCGATGAACGTCGACTTCGGAGGCGCTTGAGGAAGGACAGGAGCACCGGCATCAGCAGAATCAGTACCGTCAGCCGCAGGAGGTGATGGGAAGTGACGAACGCTGGCTCGATGCCGAGCGAGAGCGCGACCAGACTCAGTTCAGGTGCCCCACCCGGCATATAGGCCAGGAGCGCCGCGGCCGGCGAATAGCCAGTGACGGCATGGCCGATCCAGGCAGCCGCCACGGCAATCAGCATGAGCAACAAGGCCTGGATCACCGCGACCAGCAGACCATAACCCAGCGATGCGAGGGTCGTTCCGGCAAACCGGACGCCGACCGACACGCCGATCACAACCTGGGCCAGCGCGACGATGGCCGGCGGAATGGCGGCCTCGCAGAGCCCACTGACATGCAGTGCGCCCGAGACCAGCACCGGTCCGAACAGCAATGGATTGGGCAGGCGCAGGCAGCGGCCAAGCCACGCGCCGATGACACCGGCGCCGATCAGCATCAGCGCGTCGTCCCACGCCGGCACGGCCAGCCATTGCGCCAGGGTGGTCGTGCGGGGCTGCAGGCTGACGTGGCCGATCAGTTGCAGTACCGGTGGAATGGCCAGGAGCAGGATCAGCACCCGAACCGCATGGGTCAGTCCCACCGCCCGCAGGTCGGCTTCAGAGTCGGCCGCCATCAGCGTTACCGCGGACAGTCCACCGGGCATGCCGGCGTAGATGGCGGTGTCGAGAGAGTTACCGGCGATTCGCCGGCTTATCCACACCGAGACCCCCATCATCACCGCCGTACTGACGAGCATAATGACCAGACTCGCACTCCAGCGACCGATGTCACCTGCCATATCCGGCGTAAAGGCAGCACCCAGCATCACGCCGATCACTGCCAGTACCGCCTTGCGGGATGCGGTCGGCGCCGGCAGCCGCACACCGGCCAGGCTGAGCCCGGTGGTCACGATCAGCGCCCCCAGGAGCCATGGCAGCGGCATATTCACGGCGTAAGCCAGCCCGCTGCCACCCGCGCCTATCAGCAACGTGGGCAGCAGTTTTCCGCCCGCGACGACCTGACCTTTCAGCGCCTCGATCACGACGGTTCAGGCGCTGGCCAGGGATTTACGGGGAAGCAGTTTCGGCAGCAACCAGGGCAACACCAGCAAAAGGACCGCTGCGATCCACAGGCCGATGGAAATACCGGACTGCCAGAGGATGCCCATGTCACCGCCGCTGATCGACAGCGCCCGACGCAGGTTGTCTTCCATCAGACCACCCAGCACATACCCCAGGATCACCGGCGCCAGCGAGAAGCCCAGTTTGCGCAGCAGGTACCCGAAGATACCGATCACCAACATCAGGTAGATGGCCATCAGATCCGAGTGGAGCTGATAGACACCCACGAAAGCCAGGATGGCAATCGCCGGCACCAGCACCCAGCGCGGGATGGTCAGCACCTTGGCAAACAGGCCCGCCAGCGGCAGGTTCAGTGCCAGCAGCACAATGTTGCCGATATACAGCGACGCAATCAGGCCGCCGGCCACTTCCGGCCGCTCGGTGAACAGCATGGGGCCTGGCGTGATGTTGTAGAGCATCAACGCACCCAGCAGCACCGCGGTGGTCCCGGAGCCGGGGATGCCCAGTGTCAGCATCGGCACGAACGAACCCGCCGCCGAGGCATTGTTACCTGCTTCCGGCGCCGCCAGGCCCCGCATGTTACCGGTGCCGAAGGTGTTGTCCTTGTCGGAAATGCGCTTCTCGGTGGTGTAGGTCACGGCGCCGGCCACGGAGGCCCCGGTTCCCGGCAGCACACCGACGATGAAGCCGATAATTCCACTGCGGATCATGGCCCACTTGCAGGAAAGCACTTCTTTCAGGCTGACCATCACCCGACCGACCGGCGGCATTTCGTCGCTCGCATCGGAACGGTTGGCGTGTTCCAGCATCAGCAGGATTTCGCTGATGGCGAACAGGCCGATGATCATCACCACAAAATCGATGCCGTCGTACAGCTCGGCCATACCGAAGGTGTAGCGCATGACCCCGGTACCGGAGTCGACGCCGATCATGGCGATCATCACGCCAAGCACCGCACCAATGCCGGTCTTGATCGGGTCTTTGCCCATCATCACCGCCATGGAAGAAAACGCGAAGACCATCAGCGCAAAGAACTCGGCCGGACCGAACATGACCGCCACTTCCGCCAGCATCGGCGCAAACAGCGTGAGCCCGATAATAGCGATGGTGGCTCCGACAAAGGAACTGACCGCCGACAACCCCAGCGCCGGACCTGCCAACCCCTTCTTGGCCAGCGGATGGCCGTCGAGCGTGGTCATCACCGCACCGGCGTCACCGGGCACATTGAGCAGGATGCTCGACATGCGACCGCCGTATTCGGCACCGGTGTAGACACCGGCCAGCAGGATCAACGCGGATTCCGCCGGAAGCCCCAGCGTGTAGGCCAGCGGCATCAGGATGGCGATACCGTTGATCGGGCCAATGCCCGGCAAGGCGCCAAACAGGGTACCAAGCAATGCACCGAGGAAAGCGAGCCCCAGATTCAGGGGCGTCAACGCAACATCAAAACCGTGAATCAGAAAATCGAACATGCCAGGCACCTCAGTTGAAATCGGGCAGCCATTGGCCGCCTGGCAGGGAAATCCCCAGCCCCAGCGTGAACAGGTAATAGCTGCCCAGTGCCATCAGCACGGCCGCCAGCAACGCCTTCGGCCAACTCGCCTCAAACAGTCGTGCCAGGGACAGCACCGCGAGGAAGGTCGTAACCAGATAACCCAGGCGGGTGAAGAGAAGGGCGTAAACCAGCAGGACGAGCAGCACCGCCGCCAGCTTCAGGGCGACTAGCTTGTCCGGCCATTCGCCATCCTCTCCGGGTCGGAAGATCAGCACCAGCGACAAGGCCGTCAGCACCACCGACAGCAGGATAGGGAACGCCTTGGGTCCCACCGGCTCGTAGCTGAACGTGACCTGAAACTGGGTTGCCTTGAAGGCGGCGAAAGCCGCCAGACCGATCAAGGCGATTCCCAGAACACGGTCGGCGGCGAGTTTCATTGTGTCAGCCCAACTTCTTTCGCAAGTTGCTTGAACTGGGCGACCTGCTTCTTCACGTAACTGTCGAAGTCGTCACCGAAACGGGCCATCGGGAACAGGCCGCGGGCCTCGCGCAGCTTCGCAAACTGCTCGTTGTCGGCCAGCTTCTCCAGGCGCGTTTCCCAGGTGTTGTAAGCCTTGTCGCTCACGTCCGGGCCCATGTAGTAACCGCGCCAGATCGGCCATTCCACGTCGTAACCCTGTTCAGCTGCGGTGGGGATATCCGCATAGGGTCCGCCGACGCGTTCCTCGGACAGCGCGGCCAGCACACGGATTTTGCCGCCTTCCAGGTGCGGACGTAGCTCGGACAGATCGCCGGTGAACACTTCGATGTGGTTCCCCAGCAGGGCCGCGAGCGATTCCCCGCCGCCTTCGAACGCCACATAGCGCAGCTTGCGCGGTGAGACGCCGGCCGCCTTGGCGGTCAGGGCCGCTTTCATCCAGTCCTGGCTACCGACGGTGCCGCCGGCGCCGAAGACGATCTGGTTCGGACGTTTCTTCAGGTCTTGCATCAGGTCGCCAAGGGTCTGCCAGGGCGCATCCGCCTTGACCACAATGGCGCCGTAATCCACGCCCAACGCGCCCAGCCAACGGACTTCGCTGGCGTCGTACTGGCCAAATTTGCCCAGCGCCAGGTTGACGGCCGCGCCGGTACTGGCTGCCACAATCAGGTTAGGATCATCGTTACGCACGCCGTTAATGTGGTTGTACGCGACCGCGCCGATACCACCAGGCATGTAGGTGACCATCATCGGCTTGTCGATCAGGCCGGTCTCCTGCAGGCCATTGGCGGCCAGTCGGCAGGTCAGGTCATAACCGCCGCCGGGCTTGGCGGGGGCGATGCACTCGGTGCTGTCGGATTGAGCGTGAGCATTGCCGGCCATCAGGGCAGCGCCCATAACGAGCGGAGCAGACCAGCGAAGGAATGCGGAGTTGAATTTCATGTTGGACTCCTGTTGTATTTGTTTTCCGCAGGGGCATCAGGACGCGTCCCCTGCCGTTCATCGTGTCGATGACCCGAGCCATTCTAGGGACGCAACCTGTCATCAACCTGTCAGGTGGCTGTCGTCGTCATCCCACCGCCGCGAGACCCAAACCGATGCGCCTGCTTATCGTCGAAGATGATCCGTTGATCGCCGATTCCCTGACCCAGGGCCTGGGGCCGCTGGGCAATACCGTGGAAGTGTTCACGGTGTTGAGCGAAGCACGGGCCGCCATGGCGCATAGCCACTTCGATCTGGTGGTACTCGATCTTGGCCTGCCCGATGGCAACGGCCTCATCCTGTTGGCGGAAATCCGCAAGCGCGGCGACGCCACGCCGGTGCTGATCCTCACCGCCCGGGATGGCGTGGCCGAGCGGGTCCAGGGGCTGGATCTGGGCGCCGACGACTACCTCACCAAGCCTTTCTCCCTGCCCGAACTCCAGGCGCGGGTTCGCGCCCTGCTCCGGCGCAGCCAGCAGCGCACCGATAACCGCCTGCAGTACGGTCCGCTGAGCTTCGATCCCACATCTGGAGAGGTCACGCTGCACGGCGAACGGCTGGATCTGCCGCCTCGGGAGCTGGGCCTGATGGAAGGCCTGCTGCTGCACGCCGGTCGCATTGCGCCCCGGGAGCAACTGATCGACCGCCTGTTCGGCTTCGGAGAGGCCGGCCCCAATGCCCTGGATCTTTACATCAGCCGACTGCGCAAACGCCTCCAGGGCAGCGGGCTGAAAATCCGCACACTTCGGGGTTTGGGGTATCGGTTGGAGGATGATCCGGCGTGATCGTCGTTGACGGCACCCTCAAGCGACGCCTGGGCGCCTGGCTGCTGGCCGCTGTCGGCGTGCTGGGCACCTTCCTGCTGGTGGAGGCGTACACCAGCGCCCAGCGCGCCGCCGATCGGGCCTTCGACAGCCAACTGGAAGCCGCCAGTCTCACCATTGCCGAAGCGATCCAGTGGCAGGATGGCCAACCGGTGGTGGAAATCCCGGCGGCTGCCTTCCAGATTCTCGCCACCGACCAGCAGGAACGGGTGTTCTACACCCTTCTCGATACCGGCGGCCGCGAAGTCACCGGCAACCTCGATGGCGTGGTCACCGACGCTCTACGGGAAGCCGCCCATACGGAGCCCGTCTGGCGCTTCGTGGATTATCACGGCACACCGATTCGGCTCTACGGTCGCGAACTGAAATCCGCCGGTTGGGACGCGGTGGAGCCGGTCCAGATCTGGGTCGGCCACACGCTTTCCGGTCGCGACGCCCTGGCCCGGGACCTGTTCGTGCGCGCCCTCACCCGCTTCCTGGCCATGGTGATCCTGACCGGCCTGTTGATGTGGCTGGCCATCCGCACGGCCCTGCGTCCGGTACGTCGGCTGCGTCAGCTCATCCGCCAGCGGGATGCGGACGATATCAGCCCTCTGGATGCGAAGGTGCCCGGCGAACTCTACGACATGGCTGAAACGCTCAACGCCCTGTTCGAACGCCAGCGCGAGGGCCGCGACGCCCTGTTACGCTTCACCGCCGATGCCAGCCACCAACTCAAGACGCCGCTCGCCGGGCTGCAAAGCACCAGCGAACTGGCCCTGCAGAGCACCCGGCCGGACGATTGGCGCCGAGCCTTGCAAACGGTTCACGACAGCTCGGCGCGCACCAGTCGCCTGGCCGCCCAACTGTTGAGTCTGGCGCGACTGCGCCATGCCGATGAAGGCTCGCCCGGCCGAATCGATCTGGCCGCGGTGTTGCGGGATACGGTGATGGAATGGGCGGAGCGGGACGATGCCCAACACCACGATCTGGGTCTCGCACCGCTCCCCGACAGCCCTGCAGATATCCAGGGCGAGCCCTGGTCGCTACGGGAAATGATCGGCAACCTGATCGACAATGCGTTGCGATATACACCGGCCGGCAGCGAGATTACCCTGAGTCTGGATCGGGAGACCGATGCTGTCACCCTGACCATCGAAGACAACGGCCCCGGCGTCAGCCGGGATCTGCTGGACCGCCTGCATCAACCCTTTGAACGGGGTGGCCGACAGGACACCGAGGGCTCCGGCCTGGGCCTGGCTATCGTCGACTCCATTGCCCACCGTCACCAGGCCACACTCACCGTCCACAGTACACCGGGCCATGGGCTTCGGGTATGCGTCCGATTTCCCCTGCTGACCGAGGAGGCCCGGCCATGAGGCGCGCATTTATTATCTCGCTGTTGCTGATTTGCCAGATGCCTTCCATGCTGATGGCTCAGGCGCGAACGCCCCTGCATGTCGTGGCCGCATTGGACCTACAGGTCGTGGAACCGCTGCTGGATAAATTTCGGCAGGCGCACCCCGACATTGATCTCCAATATGAGGACAATTCCACCCTCAACGTGGACGAGCAGGCCCGGGAAGCCAAACTGGCTCCGGATGTGGTGATCAGTTCCGCCATGCCCTGGCAGATGGCCCGGGTCAACGAGGGCCTGGCCCAGCGCCTGGACAGCGAGGCCGCCCGCAAGTGGCCGAAGTGGGCCAAATGGCGCGATGAGGTTTTCGGCTTTACATTCGAACCCATCGTCACCGTCTACCGCCTGGAACTGGCGCGCCACATGATGCCGCCCAGCACCCACGCCGACCTTCATACCTTGCTCAAGACCCACCAGGATCTGCTCAAAGGACGCGTCACCACCTATTCCCCGTCCGGCAGTGGCGTTGGCTATACGCTGTTCCAGCAGGACGCCCGCTACTCGCCGCGCTTCTGGGACCTGGTGGCCGCCATGGGTGCGGCCGACGTGAGTTTGGAGAACAACACCCGGGATATGCTCAAGGGCCTGACGGAGGGCACCTACTGGGTGGGCTACAACTTGCTGGGCTCCTACGCCATGCACTGGGCCCGCAGCCATCCGGACATCATCGTGCAGATCCCACAGGATTATTCACTGGTGATGATGCGCATGGCCTTTATCCACCGGGATGCCCCTCACCCGGCGGCCGCCCGGACGTTCATGAATTTTCTGCTGAGCGAAGCGGGCCAGAAAACCCTGGCGGGCAGCACACCGTTGTTCAGCGTCCTGCCCGACGTGATCGGTCCCTACACCGCACAGCGCCTGCGCGACCAGGTTGGCGACCAGCTCTACCCGATCCCGATCAACGCCTCGCTCCTGGCGTTCGTCGATCCGATGCGGCGGGCTGCGTTCATGAAGCGGTGGAATCGGGAAATCCAGATCCTGACCCCGTGATCTACAGCATCGGCACGGCCGGTGCCTGGGCATGCATCAGCAGGGCAATCCCCAATACCGCAATCACAAGGCCGCCACACAGTGCCAATCCTTGCCCCAGCAGCGCCTGCCTCTGCGGCGGAGCACGCTTTGCCAACCGGCCTGCCTGGCGCCGGGCCAACACCGTAAAAGCCGCCAGCGCGGATGTGGTTAGCGCCGTACCGACGGACATTGCCAGCACCGCCGCCACGCCGATCCACCAGTGACCCAGCATGACGGCGACACCCAGGATCATGATCGCGCCGCTGCAGGGACGCAAGCCAATGGAGAAGATGACGCCCAGGCTCTCTCGCCAGTCGTGGCCGACCTGGCCCGGGTGGACGTGATGATCCCGACCGCAGTGGCAATCGGGGCCATGGTCAGAGACGTCGACCGCAACGGGATGGAACGCCGTCGACGCGCCTGATCCGGACAACGTCACCACAGGGGTTAACGGTTGTAAGGGTGAGGCCATCATCGGTTCGGCCGTCGATGATTTCAGCAGCCGGCGTACTCGCAACAGCGCCCGCAGGCTGAGCCAGCCGCCCAGCAAGGCCACTAGCCCATAGCTGATCCGTTCCATAATGACCGTGTCGGCCATGGCGTGTCGCGTGAGCATCCCCAGCCCAATCACCAGAACCCCCACCAGCACAATCGCCACGATGCCCTGCAGAAACGCGGCCGCGACCGTCAGACGAATTCCCCGCATCAGCTCCGCGCGGTGGACCAGGAGGTAGGTCGAGATCACCGCCTTGCCGTGGCCCGGTCCCACGGCATGAAAGACGCCGTAGCCCAGACTCAGCCCCACCAGTGTCAGCAACGTACCGGGGTCGGTGTGCTGGGAGAACTGCATCATGTTCAGCGACAGCCCCCGCTGCAGGGTACGCTGCCATTCCAGCATCTGGCCGAGCAGCCACAGACCGGCCGCCTCGCCGCTGGGCGTCAACGCGACAAGCACCAGCACAAGAACGGGGAGTAGTACAATCAGCAGGCTTAGTCGGCGGGACATTTCAGCTTTCCGGTGTCGGCGAACAGTTTCCCCATGCCATCCGGCGCCTGGCCGGTGACATCAATCGCGGCCGCCTTGGCCACCAGTTTGGGATCGGGTTTGAAGTGGACAATGTGGGTCGTGCAGCCTTCCGGCGCACCGCTCATCGTCAACGGCTGGTCGATCTCGTTGTCGTAGAGGAATTCGATGAAGTACGTCGGATCGTAGATCTTCCAGCTGAGGCGATCGCCCTCCGGCTTCTGGGGTGTGGCCAGTGGCAACACGAACATGAACTCAACGCGCTGGCCACTCAGGAGCGCGGTGTATTCCGTCACCTGGCCCAGCTCAAGTTCCTTCCCGTTCCGGTAGACATGGGAAAGATAGTGCTGCTTGCCAATATTCTTCACGATCTGGCTGCCCAACGCGTCGAGCTGCTGTTGCTGTTGCTGCTGCCCGGCCCCGCCATCCCGCTTCATCTCCTCCATCAGCGTCAGGCTGTACATCGGGTCCAATTTCCAGCGTTGCTGGAGCGCTGAAACCCGCCCCTGGCTATCGAACAACACGCGGACGGTGTAATCCACCCAACCATGAGGATGGGCGCTGGCCGTGGATGCCGTCACCAGCCACAGGAGCAATAACGGCAATGAGATGAAAGCAGGGTGACGCCTGCTAAAGCACAGGGGGATTCGCGACATGGATGCGTAACCGGGTTGGTTGACTGAGCCGCCCGGCGAGCTCACGGACGACAGCCGAATTATGCAACATTATAACGTTCCGATTCCATACACCAGACGCTCTCTATCCATTCCGGCCAGCGCCCCGATCAATGACGGTTGCTATTCGGGCCGACGCCCCACACCATGATCAGCGCAAACACATCCACACCCCATCGACTCACGAGCAAGGATGTTCCCATGAATAGAACCGCGATCACCCTGTCGGCATGCGTCCTGACGTTGGCTTATTTCGCTCCAGCCCAGGCCAACGACAACCCGCTTTGCGCCGCCAAGGAAGCCGATATCCAGCAGCAGATGGACACCGCCCGCCAGCAGGGCAACAGCCACCGCGTGGACGGTCTGCAGGAAGCACTGGATGGCCTGCGGTCAAACTGCACCGATGACAAGCTGCTGTCCGATGCGGAAGACAACCTGCAGGAAAGCATGGAGGAAGTGAAAGAGCGCCGCGAGGAACTGAACGAAGCGGTCCAGGATGGCGACATGGACAAGGTCGAGAAGCGCCGGAAAAAACTGGATGAGGCGACCGATGAGCTGGAAGCCCACACCCGCGAACTCAATGCCTTGCGGAAAGATCGTCACTGACCGGAAGCATCCGCCGGAGTGAGCGGATTGGCGAGCCCTCTCATTGCGCACTAATCTTTAATCAGGTGCGTTCGATCAACAAGGAGGGCGGACCGATGAGCTCACCCGTCAATGGCCATTACAAATCCCCTGAGCAGGCCAAAAACGTCTGGGAAGACCTGATCGCCTCGGGCATCCCGCGGGATAACATCTACATCGATGAAGATAACCAGGTGATTAAAGTGCTGATCCCGGAGACTGAGCGCCGGGAAATTCAGGAGATTTTTGATCGCCACAAGCTGTCCTGACTTTGCGTCAGCACCGAATTCGGCATCCAGGGTCAGAGGCGCATTCCCATGTGCGGCTACATCCGACGCGTGACCGACTGTCCGGAAATTCAGGATCTGCTGGAGGAAATCGGTCTCGGCGAGCTGGCTGACCGGTATCAGCCCACCGAGCAGGCCATCGAGCATTATTACCCGGCCTTCGGCGGCGATCCGGAGCGGAAAATCCGGGGCCTGATTGTCCCGGACGAAGGCAGTGCGACGCCCGTTGATGCCACCTGGTGGTATGACTGCACGCCCGCCGGCGACACGTTGCGCGTCGGTGAGCGCACGACCTTCAATGCCCGGAACCTGGATTCACCCTACTGGCGGGGCGCCCTGCTCCATCGCCGGGCGTTGGTGGTGGCCACCGGGTTGGGTGAAACCAAAGAGATCGACGGCGTCAAACAGCACTTCCTGATCGAGGGCGAGTTACCGTTCCTGCTCGGCGCGCTCTATCAGCACTTCGACAACGGCTGCTACAGCTGCGCCGTGATGACCCGGGATATCCATCCTCGTTTCGCGCCCTATCACGATAAGGCTTTTCCCTGCTTCATTCCGGCAGACAAGGCTTTCGTGGACGCCTGGCTCTACGACATCCACACTCTCCCCAAGCCCGTGGTCAGCTATCTGGAACATCCGAGGATTGTCGTGCCGCTGCAGGTCAGTCCGGTTAAAACCTTCCGCAGTGGGGAGACTGCGAAGGATCCGGTGTACTTGCCGCCGGATCCCTGAGGTGGGAGGCGGGTTTTACCCCTGGCCTTTTTCAATCAGGCGGGTGAGATCGCCTTTCAGCGCCACGTCCGGATCGCTCTGAAGCAGCATGAAAGCCGGGTTGCCCTGGCTGTCGAAGGCCAGGACGGCGGACGTATGCGTGACGGTGTAGTTGCCGTCCTTGTCTGGCTCGTCGTAGCTATAGGCAATGCGGTAGCGGTTGGTCACGTCCTCAAGCTCGGATTTGTCACCGACCATGCCGATAAACTCGGGCCCGAAAGCCGACGTGTAGGTGGCCATGGACTGGGGCGTGTCCCGGGCGGGGTCTACGGAGACGAACAACACCTGCAGCTTGTCGCGCAGATCCTTATCCAGCGAGTTGGTGACCTTCGCCAGTCTCGCCAGCGTCGTCGGGCAGACATCCGGACAGTGAGTGTAGCCAAAGAACAGCAGCGTGGCCTTGCCCTCTGTCTCGTAATCCTCCTCCGTGACCGTCTTGCCGTCTTCGTTGACCAACTTGAAGTCCAGCGGTGGCATGATCTCGGAGATATCCGTCGTCCGCCAGTCCTCACCGGTGCAGCCTGTCAGGAATAGTGCGATGAGCGACGGAAGAATAAAACGCTTGAGCATAACGGTTCCGATGGGTCCGGTGAGCAAAAACAGGGTTTACATATCCGCCGGTGAGACGACCTTGAAGTTCACCGGGACATCCCGCTGGCCTTCGACCTTCAGCATGACCGTAACCTTATCGCCATACTGCAGGAGCGCCGAGCGTTTCATGAACATCAGATGATAGCCGGACGGCGCAAACTCGAAGTCCTCGCCCGGCGCCACGTCGATCTCCGGCACGGCGTGCATTTCGGCCATGCCGTCCTTCTCCATGCTCATGTGCATCATCACCTTCTTGTACGCCCCGGTATGGGCGCCCACCAGCTTGATCGGCTCGTCTGTGCCGTTGTGAAGCTTGAAGTAGCCCGCCGCAGGTACATCGCCCGGCAGCAATCTCAGGCGTGCGTCAGAGACCTCAATCTTGCCGTCCGCAAACGCGAGCCCGCTGGAGAGAACAAACAACGAGATACCCAAAGCCAGAGAGCTGAGGAGATTGCGCATGGAAGACTCCTTGAGTCGAAAATTCGGAAGGTGGGCTAAAGCGCCCCAGCGAACTGAACCCTAGCGAGTTTGGTGCCGAATGCAAAGAAGGTGCGACATTTTGTCCGGGCAATTGCCCCAAACAAAAAAGACGCAGGTCAGCGTCAGATCGTGTCGCAAAGCGTAGCGAGTCCGCAGTTGGACTCAAACTTCCGCGACTGGGCGTCGAGAATGACTTTCTTGTTGATCGCGTCGTAGTAGAACGACGAATAGCCCTTATCGCTGTCGGCCTCGCGATATATGCCGCACACGCCGAAGCCATTCTGGACTCGCTCCAGATTGGCCAACTCCACCGGCCCCTTGGCGTGAACCGCCTCGGCAACGGTGTGCTGAATCACCTTATCTTCCTGCCGCTCCGAATAGGCTTGTGAGCCAAAAATAATACCGCCCAAGCCCCCGAAGACCATCAGCGGGAGCAGGAAGATGAGAAGAAATGCGCGTCGTGATTTCATGGCACACAGTTTATTCCCGAGCTCCGAACGGGGCAATAAGGGTGAGTCATTATGACGCTGTCTCCCTGGCACCGGGCATGACCTGGGCCACCCGACGCTTGATCGCCTCCCGGCCCACTCCCGACGGCGCAAACCACAACGGCCGGGAGTGGTGAGGATTTACTCAGAACACGTTCGAATCGAACAGGTAGCGTTTCTTCTGATGGGCCGTCCAGTTGTCATTCGGATACCGAGGTCGCTCAATCGCCCGCTGCGGCTGAACGCTGGTCCCTGCCGCCTTTTGACCCAGGCCGGCTGCCGTCGGCGCCATGTCCTGGTTGATGGTCTCGATCGGTCCGACCGATCTGACACGATCCGTCTGGCCCTCCGCGAAGCCCAAAACGGGCATCAGGGCCAACAAGGTAGCGGGTAGAAGGGAATATCTGAGTCGCGTGGTCATGATGGCACCTCCATGGCAATTCCAAGGTTGTCCGTCGACACGCTCTCCACCGGGATGAGCGCCTGAAGTTAGACCACCAGTGCCCACGGCGATTGCCGGCGAAACCTTAAACTTTGAGCACGTTTTGGTCTATAAATAGTGGCAACGGTTCAATGGCTCTGAGGCACGCCTCCCACGCGAGGCCAAGCCTGCAGAGACAACGGCAAGTCCCGAATCCTGTCAGGGAGACAACGCTTTTGAACATGGAAACCTGGTCCCTGTTTGTGGGCACCGTCCTGCTCCTGATGAGCACACCGGGGCCGAGCCAGCTGCTGATTCTGTCCAACACCCTGTCATCGGGGTTTCCACGCTCAACGATGACGGCGGCCGGCGATCTCACCGCCAATTTAATCCAGATGGTGGTGGCAACCGCCGGGCTGGCGTTTCTGATCAAGAACAACGCAGGGCTGATCATCACGATCAAATGGGTGGGCGTGGTGTACCTGTTCTATCTGGGAACCATGGCCCTGATCAGGCAGACGTCCTTGCAGATAAACCCCCATCGACCCAAGGAGATTCGCAGCAAGTCGTCGCTGTACCTGCAGGGATTCATGGTCTCTGCGATTAACCCGAAGGCCGTGATCTTCTTTGCCGCCTTCTTTCCGCAGTTTATCGACAGTTCAGATCCGGTGATCCCCCAGTTTGTGGCGTTGAGCGCAACCTACCTGATACTCGACGGCCTATTCCTGCTGACCTACGCCCTGTTGGCGTCACGGCTCGCAGAGTGGCTGACCACGGATCACGTCCTGCTTCGCAAAGGTCCTGGCGCGCTGCTTATTGCCGTGGCCCTCGGGCTTGCGATGAAGACGGTCTAGTTCCGGGTCTGGCCGTAAGCTTCGTTTATCAGGGCTTGGGCACGGCGATCTCACTCGGCTCCGAAAGCAATGCACCAATCCCCGGTCGGGAGACATGCCCCACTCGATACTTGTGCCGCCCGGCGGCCAACTCCGGCCCCTCATCCGCCCACAGCCGAAATCGAACCACGGACCAGGCGGTTGGGTCGTAGGCGACTACAGCGGCAAGAGCGCCGGATTGCTGCATATCCGCTCGTGCGCAGTCCGTTTCCCTCTCTCGCAATGCCGTCAGGTCGGTGAACGGCTCAACTGCAATGGTTTCCCGAGTAGCCGAAATGGCACGCCCCAGATCCTCGGTTGCCAACGCCTGCCAAACCGACCAGGTGCTGACGACGGGCCACCCGAAAGCCCGGGTGAGTCCGGCAAAACCTTCGGAGCCCAGGAACCCATTCATGCCGTCGCAGTTTTGCCAGACATAGAACGGCGCATAGGCGTTCTCAGAGCTGGCGATAACGCCATCGGCCCGATCGGCATAGAGATAGGCCTTGAACACCAGATTGGGGAACGCATCCAACAGGTGGCCTTTGCTGGCAATGCGATGACGGATGATGTCCATATCGTAGTCTGCCGGCAACGTGAAACGATACTGCATGGCGATCATGACGACACCTCCGGCGCAGTATCGATCATCGACATCCGCTCGCCACCGAACGACCAATCCTCGCTCTCTGTCGTGCTGATCACCACCATCACATCTTCGGGATCGATACCGGGCGCTTGCGCCAGTAACGCGACGACCCGTTGATAGAAGGTTTGTTTGGTCTGACGGGTCCGGGGCTTGCCAGCGGTCATGTGAATCAAAACGAAATCGGCAGATCGGGGCCCGCCGAGATAGTGGCGGTTGTAGATCAGTTCTTCCGGGTCGTGCTGGTGAATGACCTGGAAACGGTCATCCCGCGGCACCCTGAACGTCTCTGCCAGCGCGCGATGCACACTGTCAGCCAGGGCGGCGAGATCGTCGGGCGAGCGCCCTTTGATCAATGAGATGCGTACAAACGGCATGGCACCTACTCCTCTGACCGGGATGACAGTTTGCGAAGAGCGCCCACGGCCGAGGCCGCCACCGGCCAACCACCATAGAACGCCAGCTGGGTAACCAGTTCAGCCAGTTCGCTGTGGCTCACCCCGTTCTCCAACGCCCGCTCCAGGTGGAAAGGCAACTGCTCCGAACGGTCGAGGACGATCAGCGCGGACACCGTTGCGATACTGCGCTCGCGCTTGCCGAGAGCATCACGGCACCAGACGTCAGCAAAGAGCAGATCATCAGTGATCTCCGCCAGCTTGGGGGCAACGTCGCCAAACGCCTGCCGGGCAATACCGGGTGAAAGGCTCATATCCCATCTCCATGTGAAGGCTTGACCCCACCTACGTTAGCGGCGCACATTAATACGGTAAATTGGAAAGTTTTTAACTGATCGTCCGCTTTTTCGGGATAATTCCATGCGCCGCGTTACTTTCGATCTGGATGTGCTGAGAACCTACGTGCTGGGCATTGAGCTGGGCAGTTTCGCCCGCGCCGCCGATCGGCTCGGGCGATCCACCTCAGCGGTAAGCTCGCAGCTCAAGAAACTGGAAGACCAGGCCGGCACGCCGTTGCTGCACAAGGCCGGCCGGGGCCTGGCCATGACGGAAGCCGGAGAGACCCTACTCGGCTACGCACGCCGCATGCTGGAACTGAACGATGAAGCCGCTGCGGCCATCCGCGGCGCCGAACTGGAAGGTTGGGTGCGACTGGGTCTGCAAGAAGACTTCGGCGAGGGCTTGCTGCAGGAAGTGCTCGGGCAGTTCGCCCGCGCTCACCCGAAAGTTCGGGTCGAAGTGCGCATTGCCCGCAATGCGGAGTTGCTGGAGCGGGTGACCTCCGGCCGGCTGGACCTGGCACTGGCCTGGGCGGGCAACCAGGACACGCCGCATACCGAAAGGCTGGGCGAGGTGCCCCTGTGCTGGATCGGCGCGGCGGATCGGGATATCCCCTTTCCGACCGGTGAACCCTGGCCACTGGTCGCCCTGGAAGCTCCCTGCCTGTTACGAACCGCGGCTACCAACGCGTTGGACAGTGCGGGCATTCCCTGGCGGGTCGCCATCACCAGCCCGAGTCTGGCTGGCATCTGGGCGGGTGTCTCCGCGGGCCTGGGCGTTACCGTCCGCACGCCGATCGGCTTGCCGCCCGGGCTGCGGCTTATGAATGCAGACGAATTGGGAATGCCTCAACTCCCTCACCTGCCGCTGATGCTGCACCGGTCAGACGATGTGCTTGCCGGTGCCGCTGCACGGCTTGCGGAGATTCTTCGTGCAGAGGTAATGACATTGATTACGGCCGATGCCGTGCCGCGAACCAAGGCTTCGCCATTGGCTTATTCTTGAAATGAGCGGCTTCGTTGACCGGCTTTTATCCAGACTCGCGGCGCGATCAACAACCCCGGGTCAACTCACATACCGAACATGCTGGCGCATCAGGTTGGACCGATAGGGCGTGGTCAGACTCCGTACCTTCGACATCATCTCGCTTTCTTTTTGCTTCCAGGTTTCGTCGTCCATATCCCGCCAATAGCGGGCCGGGCGCCCTGTCTGGCGATCGTGTTCGGCGGTGACGGGATCCTTCGAGCGGAACTCCTCCCATAACGGGATATCGGGCAACGGTCGGCTGGTGTCCATGAAGTTCTGGAACATGTCCCACAGCGCGAAGCACTCCTCACCCGTGGTCTTCCCGATCAGGTTGCCGATGGGGAGCAGGATGGGACGGTAGCGGTGGACGAGGTAGAGGGTATGCACCACCTGGCCGGGAGGGATCATTTCGTTGGTGAGGTACGCGTCGAACTCATAGAACGGTGCCTGCTCTTCTTCGGATGAGCCCTTCCTGTCGTGGCGATAGGCCGTTACGAGACCGGTACGGCGATTTAGTTCCCACTTGGGTCCTTTGGAGGGCCTAATTATCCAGCCCGGGATAGCTTTGAACAAAAACCAAGGTATTTTATTCAAAAGCAATGGTACAAAAATTAATCCCATGACTAGTGGGATCGTCTCATTGATGACACGGCCCCATTCATCAGAATCAAATGCAGTCAATGCAACTAGATATAAAATCAAAAATAGCGGCGTCAGGAACTTAAAGAAGAATCCTCCAAGACTTTCTGCAAACAGCAGCAAACGCGTTCTAAAAGCTGGCATGGCGTGACGATATTTCTCATTGTCAATACGCTGATGAAATTCAACGTTTTCAAAGCCTTTAGGTTTTTTCTCGATTTTCCTCAGCACATCTGGACTAAAGCGATTTCTAAAAGATAGTGGCGCCACTTCCTCTGTGCGCCCCCACGGCAAGCGCATGTCGAACTTCCGGTTAAACCAGGAGCGCCCTGGATCGGCGACCTGGCGCTTCTGTTCCGGAATCCGGTCCGAGCGATAAGCATGGGGGCCATAGTAGTTTTCAGTCATTGTTTCAGCATCCGACATCAGGCTGAACCGGGTTTGGCAAAGCCATTAACCCAGAAGAGTTGATCATCTTCGGTGAAATCCGGCTTGGTGAATTCATCATTTTTAGGATCGTACCGGGTCGTGTCCTTCGGTGATGGTGCCGGAAAGGCAAACGGCTTTCCTTTCAGTGTCACCTGATACTGAACCTTGGCCTGCCATTCATAGCGCAACTCTTGCTCGCCCGCAGGCAGGCCCAGAAATGTCCGGGACTCTCGATGTGAGTCCGGCCTTCGGACCAGCATTACGTACCCGGTTGCCGTGGGCTGCTTCAGGATAATGTGGTCCTGCTCCTCGCCGTCTGGAACCGGCTTCGATGAAACGAGGCCATAATCCCGACCCAGGTTGAACACCTTACATAATAGTTGGGCCTTACAAAGTGCTTGTATGCCTTCAGGAGCACTCAGTAGTCCAGGCAGGTTACTGTCAGCACGGATAATATGAGTAGCCTCTTGAATCGCTTCGAGACCCGCGGCATTAAGCGATTTGACGGCCGCCTGCTGAGCTGGTGCGGTTAGCGGTATCGACCTATATACCAAGCGCAGGTTCATCAACTGGCCCAAGAGCCGATAGTAGGCCTCAGCGGCGTTATCATCCCCTTGCAAATGAGGCAAGCCATCGTGATCGCCGAAGGGACCGTTGCGTAGCCAGTTCTCAATAGGCTCGTCTTGCAACACCCATATCAACGCTGTGCCTGCGAGCAATAATCCCAGGCCAATCCAGCCCAGGGGCCCCATCCCTAAAAGGGTGGCCTGAGCGGGAATGATTGCAGCCATGGTCATGACAACACCGCTCACCGTTGTCACACCGTAGCCCCAGGCTGCGGGATCACCCGTTTCGAGCGCGTAAAGAGTGTCAGATAAACTGATACCGGTGACGGCTACCCCTCCAATTGCACCAAGAAACATTCGACTCGTGATGGCTTTGACACCAAGGGCTTCGGCCAAAGATTTAGCCACTCCACCATTGAACTCGCGTCCAAGTACAGCTCCAACTTTTTCCTTCACCAAGTCGTTGGCAAACCGTTCCGTCATCAATGTTGCCGCAACTACCGCGTTATATCCTGAGCCAAATATCCCGGAGACTGCTCGCACTGCCCCCCTTTCACGTTTGATACTGTCGGCAGACGAATAAGCATTCCAAACATTAACCACCTCAATCCCCAACACCACCATCGGCAGTACCGGCGTATTCAACAACCGGTAAAGCCGACTGTTCTCAGCCTGGTCCAGCTGTGATCGGTTGTTCTCAATGGCCTGTTCCGTCGCCTTGATGGCGGCCGCGACGGAGGTAGTGCGCGCACCCAGACTTTCCAGTTCGTCGGTAATGCCGTTAAAGCGTCGCTGGGCGGCTTCCAGCCTGTCCTGGGCGCTGGCCGTGTTGGTCGTGCCCTGCTCGACTGCCTTGCGGGCCAGGATCAGTTCGTTCTGGGCCTGACTCAGGCGGCTGAGGGCCTGGGTGGCAGGACGGTCCCGCTCCAGTATCCAGGCCAGCATCTTCTTCGCCTTGGCCGTCGACGGCGTTACCCGCTCGCCTTCGGCGGAGAGATCCTCCAGACCCAACACGTACTTACCCTGTTCGATGGCGTCGCTCAGGGGCATCAGCCGTAATCCCGGCAGCAGGGTCGGCATGGACTGGCGGACGGCTTCCAGCGGATGACTCATCATGGCCAGACGGCGGGCCATGAAGCGCTGGTTCAGGGCTTCCTGAGTCTGGCCGAGGCGAAGTTCCGCTTCCGCCCGCGTTCGTTCCAGTTGCTGGTGGGCTTCACGGGACTCCTTCAGCACCGCCAGATACTCTTCTTCACTGGTTTTCAGGGCAGCCTGGGCCTTTTGTTCATAGCGCCGGGTCAGTTCCGCCTGTTGCCGGTTAAGTTGACGGTACTCGGCCCGGAGCTGCTTGAGTTCACCGTCGTTATTCTCCAGGGCCGTCAGTGCGCTGCGGATGGCGCTGTGCAGCTCGTTGTGGGCAGCGTTCAGAGCCTTGGTACCCTGGGCCATGCCGGCAAACAACAGGTGGGTCAGGCCACCGGCCTGGATCTCCGCAGCCAGCCGGAATCCTTCCAGCGTCTGGATGTCGGACAGGTCCTCCGGCAGGTTAAGGGTTTCCAGCCGGGCCAGCGCCGGTCCCCGAAACACCCCGTCACCGGGATTGTCCGGCATTGACTCGGGCGACTCATAGGCCGTTTGCTGCTGGGACACATCGGCCTGGGGCCAAAGCATGCGGGCCAACGAAACCACGCCCTGGCTCTGGCTAACGGCTTCGTGCTCGGTACACAGGCTGCACAGCCATTGCTTGCCCTTGGAGTCGCCGCCGGGCAGCCCTTGTTGGGGATGCAGTGGATCCTGCTTGATCGAGGGTTCCAGCACCAGACTGACCAATCGCCCGGCAAAGCGGAATGCGGCAGCGTAGTCAAAGCCTTCGCTGCTGAACAGGTCGCCCAGCACTTGCTGATAGGGTTGCCGACGCAGGCAGAGCAACAATTCATCCTGGGCCTTGTCCAGATACTCACGCCCCAGCTCCCGCTCCTGGGTCATCAGCGTCCGCTCAATCCGCTCTAGACCGGGTGATGGCAAGGCTGAGACATAATGATGGAGCGGGTTGCTCTCACCGTCGAATTGCGACGGCAGAATCAGTTGGTTCACCAACTGAGCGCTTTCCAGTTGGGGGTGCTGCCGGGCCCGCTCGCTGCACAGGGCCAGCAACTCTCGTGCGGTTTCCACACGATGCGCCTGATGGCGGATTTCGTAGAGACGGTCGTCGATCTTAAGACCGCAGACGCCCCGCTTGCGCAGGGGCTCGATGGCATCGGCAGCCGCCGCTTGAGCCTGCCAGTCCTCCGATGAGAAGAATCGGGTTTTCTGGCGCTCGCTGCTCTCATCGACCGCCTGCTGGATACTGAGCGCCAGCGCCCCGGGTTCAGGCTTTTCATAATCCTGCAGCGGCTCGGTTCGTTCGCCGGCTTCATACTGCTCAAACAGGTCCCGGGCCATATCGTAGGCCTTGGACGGATAGGTTCCCGCCACGTTTTCGAGGAAAAACCAGGGGCGTTCAAACTGCCATTCCAGGGCCGGCTGGCGCGGGCGCTGGGCCGCCACCTTGTCGAGATAGAACACCGGTCGATCAGCGGGCCCCACATCGATCATGGCACCGTCGGCAGGGGTGTCATGCGGCTTCATTTGACTGATTTGCTGACAGCGATCGTAGCGAAGACTGAAATCGGTTTGCAGCCGGTTAATGCGAGCCGCCGGCAAGGGAGATTCGGAAAAGGCCACCTCCAGCTCAATGTCGGTACTGTCCAATCGCATCGGTACCCAGACATCCGTCAGGGCCTTGCCTACGGGAATACGCCTGTCTTCGGTCACCCGGCCGTTGACGTCCCGATAGTCGTCCAGGCGGACGTCCTGGAAGCAGAGATTGCCCTCCTCCCAGGTTATGTGCAGTTCCCGCCAAAGCCGGGCGTCCCGAAACACATAGAAATAGCCAGGGCGACTCAACACCGGCCAAGTCGGCGACTTTCCACCGATATCGCGCCCCTTCACCCAATCGAAAGGCACGACCGGCAGAAGGATGTGCTGCTGCCCGGCCTTGCGGTCCTGCCACTGGCTTTCCTCAGCCGTCTCCAACAACGGTAGTTGAATGGGCCGCCCATCGTCCGTGTCCACTTCAAGCATCAGCCTGCTGTCGGCTTGCCCCTGCCAGGGCCAGATGTGAAGCGTGGACGAGCGATTGTTCAGCCCGGCGTGTTTGCGCTCGCCATCGGGATAGCGTGGGTTCTCGTTCCCTGTGCCTTCTGGCCCAGCCTTCTCATAAACGACGAGTTTCTGGTGCGGACCGTGGCCTTCACCGTGGACTTCCACGATGAAATCGTGCCACATGCAGGGCGGATGATGACCGAGGGAGCTTTGTTCGCGAGGATGCTTGGCCGTCAGGCGGCCACAGGGACAGGAGAACGACGAAGGCGATACGCCATTCGCCGACGAGTTGGACTGCGCCATCCGTGGATACTCCTTGTACTGACATTCCGGGAGTCTGAACGGGAGCATCCTGCTCCCGGTTATTACGTGAACGCATCCTAGCGCATCGGTTGAACAACGTCATCCGATGGCTTTATGTAGGCAAGGTCGGGCCTTCTCAGAATCTGGAATCATTCCCGATAAGTTGAAAGCGAGTAAAAAAATCTTTGGCGGTTTTCCGCGGCTTACCAACCGGGTTGATCAAAATTAAAGCGCCACGACCCCATTAATTGACAGGGACCACTGGTCCAGAGGGCCGCGTCGGCACACCCACACTTCCGATACTAGAACACGTAGACCACTTCACCGAGAATGTCCGTGGACGGCACAAAACCCCAAACCCGGCTGTCCGCCGAATTGTCCCGGTTGTCTCCCAGGAAGAAGTAGTGCCCCGGCGGCACAACCACCTGGACCGGAGGCAGCGGACCACCGGGATCCAGCCTCTGGACGAAATAGGACTCGCCGCCCAGTGATTCCCTGAAAACGTTACCCAGACGGTTGCGATAGGCCAATTCCCCTCGTACCGCCTGGCCGTTGATCGAGATGTGCCCGTCAACAACCTTAAGCCGGTCGCCAGGCAGCCCCACCAGTCGCTTCACATAAGGCGTCGTTTTATGAGGTGGATAAAACACGTATACCCCGCCTCGCTCAAGGTTTGGACCGCCCTGGGATTCGCCGTCGGTCAGTTGAATGCCGAAGGTCCCGTAATGGCCATATCCCATCTTGCTGACAATGATCCGGTCACCGGGCTTCAGCGTGGGGGCCATCGAGCTGGCCGGAATGGTGAAAGGTTCGTACAGGAAGGCCCTGAGCAGGAATATCGCACAGAAAGCCACACCATAGATGGCCGGTATTCCCCACCATCTGGAATACCAGGGTCTTGGCGTCGATGGGTCATAATGCCTGATCGAAAAATACGCGTGGACCGGGCAGATCACACTGAAAGCCAGCCCCCAAAAACTGCCGAGCGACCAGTCAATGACCGCCACCACCACAACCGCGGCAAAATAGATCCAGAACAGCATCAAACGATTCACGTACAGGAACGTGAACGGCTGGAGCAGCACGCCCAGAACGATGGCAATCCAGGCCTTGGGTATCCAGGCGCTTTTCATGGGTCCTTCCTTTTCAACAGTCTGTGCCGGGCCGGCAGTGATCACCCGCGGCCCCGATACCAGCAGGTCAACCGCTACTCGACGGCGACACCCAGCTTCTCGCGAACCTCGGCTTCAAAAGCCTTTCCCGACGTCATGGCCATTTCATCGGGACTCAGAGCGATCAGTCCTTCGTCCATCAGTCGGGTCAGCACATCATTATCCACGGCCCAGACGATGGCCGTCTGATCGCTGGTAGGCAGGGTTACGAAACGCGTCTCCAGGGAGCGATTCCGGGCCATCCGGTTGGGCAGCCTCATTACGGCGCCCAGATCATACCAGTCGCCGTAGTTCTCCGCTTGCTGGCGATAGGTGTTGCCATCCATGACCGCCTCCAGGGCCTTAGGGCTCATCGCTGGCTGGCATCAAAGCAGGCCAGTCAATACTACATATCCCGATTATCCCCTGTCCGGAATCACCTCTCAGCATCCCCAGGTTGTCCCACAAAGCGTCACGGACTTGATCCAGATTAACGTGTCACCTCCCGTTTGGTGGTTTCATGGCGCATAGGGGACGACGCCGCTTGGAGATGAACACTCATGCCGGATACCGGCTCGTCTCTGTCAGCCCACTGCGATAGGCGGAGCACGATCGTGAAAACCGTCGCCAGTATCAGTCTCGGATCGTCCGACGAGGATTACACGGTCGAAGCCCACTTTCTCGGCGAAGCCGTCAAGGTGATTCGTCTTGGCGCCGACGGCGACCTGGAAAGAGCCGGCCAGCTGCTGGAAAACGTCCGGGCCCAGGCGGACGCCATCGGTCTGAGTATTCCAGACACCGCCAACAGCACGCTTCCGGCCAACAGAAGCGCCCAATTCGCCTACCTGAAACAGAGGACGCCGGAAGCCTGCATTGGTACCGGGGAAGACCTGCGCGGCCTGTTGCAGGAATGGGCGGTTCGGCACGTGCAGACCACTCTGGAGCATTTCTTCGATAACGCCCGGGTGCTCATCCTGGACGGCCGCAGCGGTTATCCGATCGTCCGCGCGCTCGGCGAACACACCGACAACCTGAGCTTCGCCAATCCCTGGCTGGATTTTGGTATCCCCCGGATGCTGACTTCGATCGAGCAAATGAACGTGTATTCGGAATTCGCCGGCGCACTGCTCGAGCGCCCGGTCACCCAGTGGGTTCGCCGCACCGTAGCACACAGCCCCCTGTGGCAACTGGGCAAACCGCTGGCCGACGGCGCCCTCCATCATGCGATCGCGGAGTCCCACGTCATCGTGGCCAGCCCGAATCACCTGCAATCGCTGGAAGACACCGACCTGGATGGCAAAACCATCATGACATCGCGTGTCACCGACAAGACGCTTGCCTGGATGAAAGCCCACAAGGTGGCGATGGTGGTGGACGACAGCCCGTGGCTGGAGGGTCGCCCAGTCGGTGTGAACGTTCTTGAAGCGCTGATCTGTGCGACGACCTCCCGAAGCCCGGAACAGCTGAGTGACGACGATTATCTCCAGGCCATCCGCGCCACGGGCATTGAGCCCCGGGTCCTGTATCCGGACGGCTATCGCCGGGTGAACCGGTTTGCCTTCGTGATTCACCCGCTGTCCCAGCAATACCTCACCAAAACCCACCCGCTGGACTGGATTGCCGAGGTCTCCCCCAAGCCGATCATGAACCTGGTGGAAAAAGCGGTGGCCTACACCCCACCCTTCGTCTATTCCAAAGTCTCTGGTATCCGCTCGCCTACCGGGGACGAAGCCGAAGGCTGGCTGATTACCGTCGGCGGCACGCCCCATGAGATCATGGCCCACCGCCCGGAGTTCACCTACGAGCGCCTGTTGGCCGCGGCCCGGCTGGGCAAAAAGCTCGGGGCGCAGATCATGGGGCTGGGCGCATTCACCAAGGTGGTGGGCGATGCCGGCGTGACCGTGGCCCGGCGCGCGCCCTTACCCATCACCACCGGCAACAGCTACAGCGCCTCCGGTGCCCTCTGGGCGGCGCACGAAGCGGCTCGTCGCATCGGTCGGGTGCGTGTGGGTGACAGTGGCAGGCTCGCCGGCAATGCCATGGTCGTCGGCGCGACGGGCGCCATCGGATCCGTGTGCGCCCGGTTACTGGCGAAAGCCGTCGAGAACCTCTACCTCGCCTCACCCGAGCCGGCCAAGCTCCTCGCCCTCAAGGAAAGCATCGAACGGGAAACCCCGGGCGCCCAGGTGCACCTGGCGGCCGCAGCGGACAGGGATGTGGCGAATATGGACATGGTCGTTACCGCCACCTCCGGCGCCGGCAAGCGCATCCTCGACATCATGAAGGTCAAGCCAGGGTGCGTGATCACGGACGTGGCGCGGCCCCTGGACATCCCCGCCGAGGACGTCGCCAAACGCCCGGACGTCCTGGTGATCGAATCCGGCGAGATCGAACTGCCCGGCAACGTTCAGATGAAGGACATCGGATTGCCGCCCGGCATCGTCTACGCCTGCCTCGCCGAGACCATCGTGCTGGCGCTGGAGGGCCGCTTCGAGAACTACACTCTGGGCCGCCACATCGAGTGGGAGAAGGTGCAGGAGATCTACAAGCTGGGCCTGAAACACGGCATGAAACTGGCAGCGATTGCCGGCGTGAACGGCACGTTTACCGAGGAGGACTTCGAGCGGGTTCGGCGGCTTTCGGATCCGGCATTATCGGATTGATCAGAATTAAAGCGCCACGCCCTCATTCCTTGCTTCAGTATCCTTTACCTATTTCAGCTTTTACCGCATCACCCCCAACATCTGTCGGGTACCCGTCACCACCACTCACTGCCATGATCGCCCGAATCATTATTGCAGACTTGAGGACAGACTATGTGGAGCTTGGAAAAAACAACGCTCTGGACAATGACATTCCTTGCGACGGCCGCACTGAGTGCATGCGGTGGCGGCGGCAGTGCGACGGGCACGTCGAGTAACAATGACGGGGATACCAAGACACCCACGTTTACGGTGTCTACAAGCATTGGCGTCGTGCCTGGATTGACAGCGCTGACGCCCTCAACGGTCGAATCGACGACTGTGGCATCGAGCTTGGCGGTCGATCCCAGCGGTCGATACGCCTATGTCGCGGGTTCAGACATCGATCAATACACCATTCAGGCCAATGGCAGTCTGGCGCCGATGAGCCCTTTGAGTGTCAGTGCCGGCTCCTCACCGAGGAATATTGCCATCGACCCGACAGGCCAATACGCCTATGTCACGAACAACTTCTCTTCCAACGTATCGCAATTTTCTATTGAAGCAGACGGCAGCCTGAAGGCGCTGGACCCCGCGACGATCGATGCCGGCGTCGGGCCGTCCGGCATAGCCGTCGATCCGACCGGCCAATATGTTTACGTCACCAATGCCAACGCCACTGACAACACTGTCTACCAGTACAGCATTGGAGCCGACGGCACCCTGAGCCATTTAAGCCCCCAAAAAATACTCGCCGGCTCCGGCCCCGTATCCGTCGTCGTTGACCCGAGTGGTCAATACGCCTATGTCGCCAACCAGAACGTAGGCACCATCTCCCAATTCGCGATTGGCGACGACGGCACCCTGACGGCGCTGAGCCCCAAGAACGTCAATTCGGGCTCGCTCCCTCGTGAGATTGCCATGGATCCAACCGGGCACTTTGTCTATGTGGCAAACGGAAACGATAACACCCTCTCCCAATACACCATCGGGAATGACGGACAGCTGACGCCTATAAACCCGGCGACCGTCGCCACAGGCAATTCCCCCGAAAGCATCACCGTCGACCCAACAGGTCAGTATGTCTTCGCGGTGAGTACGAACGACGACATGATTTCCCAGTACGACATTGGGGCCGACGGCAGCCTAACCGCCCTGAGCCCCGAGTCTGTCGCGACGAGCTCCGGTTCTGGACATTCCATTACCGTCGACCCGACCGGACAGTACGCCTACGCAACCAACTTAACCAATTCCGTCATTAACCAATACGCCATCGATGCCCAGAGCGGCGGCACCATCAGCCCAACCAGCGCGACAGTGGCGGAAGGCCTGACAACAACCTTCACCCTGACGCCGGATTCCGGTTTCACCGTGGATCACGTTACTGGCTGCGACGGTGCCGAGTCGGTCAATACCTACACAACGAACAGTGTGGTCGAGGACTGCACGGTGACGGCTTATTTCTCGCATTGAATAAAGGACGATGTTGAGCGGGTTCGGAGGCTTTCGGGTCGGTATAAAAGCGCTACGCGCCATTTACAGGACCGGAGCCTCCTGCCCCATGAACATCCTGACTCGCCAACTACTGGCCCGCTTCAAACCAGAACTCGATCTCATCCGTCTCCTGATCAAACTCCGCCGCATGCTCAACCCCGGCGGGCACGTGATACCAGTCGCCGACGCCGTAACGTTCCGTCCGACCTTCGATGAACAGCTTGAGCTCACCGCGGATGATGACGCCGTGGTTGTCCGTTTCGTGGGTATGGGGTGGGATTCGGGTTCCGGCGGGGTATGACGCAAACAGAACATCGGCGCCGTTGGCCGCCAGGCATTAGGCATCAAAGCGCCCGTCATAAAGTGGCAGCGTGCGAATTTTCTCCGGGTATTTCCCTGGCATCTTTCACCTTCCTTGTAGGGTCGATATTCCAATCAGTGGCCGCGAGACATGACTTGTTCCTGACAGATTGACAGCGACCTCAATACATCAGCCTCAATTCTTACGACCATCCGGGACTGAAGCGTGATCATTCCGAGGCGAATTGATCAACATTAAAGCACTACGACCCCATTAATTCACAAATTCACTGGATGAAATTATTCTGCAAGACGAGTTACTCGAGCAATCTGTCTCCACTTGTGCTAGAAAAAGACAAAACGCAAGACCTGATCCTCAAGGGCTCAATCTTGCTCAAGATTTAGTCACAACTATACTGTCACAGGCCATCATTAACAAAGTAATGGTTTGGCCAACCTTTTATACGTCAGCACCAATCAATAACGAAAAAAAGCTGGCCAACTTTATCATTTCGAATATTCAATCAACCCGCTGCAATATGGACTTTTAATGAGATCAAAAGGATTTTTGAAAACCACTGCCCCCCTATTCTGCTTATTATTCAGCCAATTTTCCATGGCTGCCGGCAACACTACGCTTTATGCAGTCTACGAGTATCTATTGCCTGGACCCAAAGGCACCTTACAAATGACTCAAGTGGGCATTACCAAAGACGGCAAAAAGGCCTGCAACACTATATTAAGAGGCCTAAAAGAAGGGCAAAGGCGCAGCCGCTCTGCAAACAGAGTTCGAATTAAAAGTTCCAAGTGCTTACCTGAATTACCGGATAATTTGAAGGGAATCACCAATCTCACCCCTTTAAAAGACGGATACTATATCCACCGGACTGTCAGAAGTGGCAGTGCCAAGTTCGTATTTATAGATGTCATGTTAGGGGTCGAGCGATTTTACCCTGAAAACACATGTAGCGTGCTGGAAAACATGTATAAGAAAAAATACCCAGACGCGGTATGCGTCGGACCAAGAAAGGAGCTGATTTTCCTTAGCGATAATGGCAAACAGGCTAAAACCGAAAAAACGAAATGCGTGGACGGATTCCCGTTGCAACGAAAAACATTCGATAGGACTCACCTTTGCCAGTACGGTGTTCTGAATTGCAAAAAATCTTCGTCGAAGCACGGTTCCAGTGCTGTTGTATATTGTGACTTAGAGAGTGAGGAGGCTTGCAATCGTAAAAGAAAATGGAAGACAGCTCAACAATACGTCGGTATCGACAACAACCTTGAATTTGTCAAAACATCGCAGAATATGAACATAAATAATGGTAAAACTATAAAAAAATTCTGTCTAACATATAATGACTAACCTCACTCTATTTAACGCAACTTAAAGAGCCCTTTTAATTCGTTAAAAATGCAACTAATCGACCTTCTATGACCGAATCAAACACTTCCACACTATTTCTTTTAGCGTTGAATCTCGCTGTTTTTATCGCCGGCATCACAGTGATCTATACGATTAAAAGACTGACTTCACGAATCCGAAGCGGATCTCTCCGAGTAGGCGGTTTTTGTGTTTTAGCTTTAAACGCAACACTTCTAGCAATTGCTTTAACCAAAATTTCACAGCTTAAAAATACACCCGCTACAACCGGGGTCGAAGGATTTTTAAGCAGCGCAGCTATGGGGGAATCAATTGGTAGAGTGATCGCTCCGGGTTTGATACTGCTGAGTATTATCTGGATTTATATATCAATTAGAGCCAAATTTACTCGAAACTCAGATTCGTCAGAACTTCACAGAGACAATCAAAAGCGATTGA
This sequence comes from Marinobacter sp. R17, assembly GCF_003789045.1. NCBI lineage: Bacteria > Pseudomonadati > Pseudomonadota > Gammaproteobacteria > Pseudomonadales > Marinobacteraceae > Marinobacter > Marinobacter sp. R17. Next base: position 50,748 of record NZ_RHGZ01000032.1, read on the forward strand.
TTGATATCGGGAACCGAATTGCCACCGCGATTTTCTGGATAGTGGGCGGTGGCTTTCTTGTGATTTCGGCTCTGGCATTGATATTTGGTCAGTGATGTCTTTTAGCTAAACCGATAACGCCGCTCTGACACTACGTCCAGAGTCAACTCAGTTTCCTTTTACCAGCAACCCAGCATCGATCATTTTTTTCCGGACAAAAAGACCTGATTTAATATATTGTTCGTCATATTTTATATCTGGATTTTCACTCAACATCAGCTCCAAGAGCTTTCGTGACAACTGAAATTCACCCAGCTCTGCATAGGAGCGAACGCCAACGAGCATGGGGTCTCTGTCTTTCAGAATACCGTCATCCATAGAAAACGCCCGATTGAGCGCTTCAACGGCCTTCTCATGCTTCCCCCGGACATAATACGCCAGCGTCAAATTTCGATAAGCGTCGGCACTTTCCTGAAGCGTATTGGCCTTCTCTAAATACCTTACCGATTTATCATTGTCACCGGCTGCGAATGCTGCAAGTCCGGCCCGGGAATAACCCAAATACCAATCCGGATACCGCTTCATCGTATTCTCATAGGCAACCAGTGCCGACTCATAATCGTGCTGATAAAGCGGGACATCACCCTTTGCCAAATGAAGAACATCTTCAAATTCCGATGGTGATTTCAGGCCTTGCTCGATCGCTAACCTGGCCTTTTTGGGACGGTCGAGAGCGATGTACATTTTTGCCAGATGGTATTCATAGAATCCCGTCCCGGAACATTCAGGTTCTAGTTCCAGCCAGGCGTTTAGAGTCTTCTCAGTAATGCCAGCTCCGTTGCCGGCAAGAGATTCATACTGCCTTTTACAATTTTCCAGTCTCTCCCCACATACGGCGCCAACACCAAAGGAAAGTGCCAGTAGAAAAATCCCAACCTTTAGAACGTTCAAAATAACTCCTGACTCATATCTGAGGGTGCAATCCAATTTGCTCCCAAACCCAAAACCTAAGGCCTTCATCCCAGAGAGAACGAGGCCACTGCTAAACAAAGCGCAGGGCTAATTGCCGAACCATGCCCTTTGATAATTACTCACTCAAGCTCTTGATGACCTGGCTGCCAAGCTGCCGGGTATTCAGAGGATTACCGCTGCCGTTCAGGAGGCTGATGTTGAGCTTTCGGGCTAACTCGCGAAGTGCTGGTTTCGTGGGCACCTGAAGCGTTCCGGCCTTCTCGACCTCAATACTGCCATTCTCCCGTTCACGAACGGTGTAGGTCTCGAAACTTACCTCACTCACCGTCTTGAGTTCGGATCGTGGACGTTCAGTTCGGGCCAAGCGACTGAGCGGCAAGCTCCGCTTTCCGCCTCGGTCTGGCGACATGAGGTCTATCGCCTCCGCCACCGGCGCATTCAGAAGCGTCTCGATCTGCATCTCATCGGTGTTAACACGGAGAACAATGACCCGGTCGACAAACTCCATGGAGTTGGGGTTGAAGGCAATGTGTCCGCCCGCCCCCATCATGGCGGTCGTTTTGACGGAGATCCGCTCGCCGTCACCGCTGACGACGTCATAGCCCTGCTGATTTACCTCGGTGGCCATCTGCCCGTTGGTGATCAGCGCTGCGTATAGTTCGCCAATACGACCACAGAGATGACGCAACTCTGTCGGTGGCACTCCCCAGTTCAGCTCGCGCTCGAACCAGGCCATCGCGTCGCCCAGCGATTGGATGAGCTGCATTTGTGTTAGGGCCATAGGACCTCAGTTAATGTGCCTAAAATAGATCTGTCCCGGTTTTTGGCTACCGCTCAGTCAGGGCGAGCTGAATGCCCAAGCCTGCGAACGCTGCCGCGAAGCTCCGTCGTAACCAACCCTGAACCTTGGGTGATTCTATGACGACGGTCCGAAAGGCATGGGCGAGCTGCCCATAGATCGCGAAAACAACAAAGGTCATCGCCATGAAAACGCCACTCAGGCCCAGCAACTGAGCCAACGGCGACAGGGAATCCGTCGCAACGAACTGAGGCAGGAAGGCCAGGAAAAAGATCGTCAGCTTGGGGTTGAGGATATTCAGCAGGAACGCCTTGAGTACCAGAGATGCCACACCACCCTTGCGCCGCACGTCTTGAACGGAGAAAGCGCTTCGATCGCGCCACGTCGCAACAGCGAGGTACAGAAGATAGACAACCCCGGCATACTTGAGCATCTGAAACGCGACCGCGCTGGTATGCATGATGGCCGCCAACCCCAAAATAGTAGCCAGCAAATGCGGGACAATGCCAAGGGTGCATCCGAGAGAGGCAAACAGGCTTGCACGACGCCCATGCATCAGGCCAGAGGAAACGGTGAAAATGACACCGGTGCCTGGAATCAGTACGACAACCAGAGAGGTCAGCAGGAACTCAGCAGAGAACATGTGTGACGGTTCCTATATTGGGCTTAAACATGAAGACTCCCCACAAAATGGGCTGCCAGGGATAGCCAAAACGAACGATCCGCAGCCCAACGGTTACCCCACTTCAAACCAGAACTCAATCTCATACGTCTCCTGATCGAACTCCGCCGCATGCTCAACCCCCGCGGGCACGTGATACCAGTCGCCGACGCCGTAACGTTCCGTCCGACCTTCGATGAACAGCTTGAGCTCACCGCGGATGATGACGCCGTGGTTGTCCGTGTCGTAGGTATGGAGTGGGATTCGGGTTCCGGCAGGGTATGACGCAAACAGAACGTCGGCGCCATTGGCCGCCAGGCGGTAGGCATCGAAAAAAATAAAGCGCTACGACCCCATTAATTTCTCATCACTGGCTCAGCGTGCTCACCGACCTCTACAACCGGGGCGTCAAAGACATCCTCATCGCCTGTGTCGATGGCCATCCGTCCCGGTTTTTTCCTTTATGCATGCCACTTTCGATTTGAGTAACTCTAAATATTGGTTGTAGCACGTTCGCGCAAGCTGATACTGCTTCAAATTCGATATTCGAGCTTCTTCGAGATCAATTGGTTGCGTGCCTCCAAACCCGTACCTTACAGATAATTTCCCAAGAATCGGCTCATCTCGGTAAGTTCCATCCGGCTGTTCTTTCAAGTCGATTGCCTGCACCACACTCCGAGTCACAGCCTGCGTTATGCCTACCCCCAACCGCGGCCCAATTGCATGATTTACTCGATTTCTATAGTTAGAAGTTGCTTTTTGGTGCGTGTTATCGTTAATGGCCGAAAGTGATTCGAGAAAACCCTTTGATTCTGGCCAGACGGAGATAATTTTTTCGAGGCGCTTCTCCTTTTTTCGGCGGGGAAGGAACGTAGGCTTTTCATTGGGCTTCTTCGGATCTCCTTCCAGACGATCTTCATAGCCAGTCTCGCTGGATAATCGGATTTGATGAAACGCGTTAGTCGCGACGAAGGTGAAACGGTCTCTCACCGCACTCGGCTCAAGTAGGCAATGATGTACCAATGCCTCGACAAACTCTCTACGAACCGTCCACGCCTCATTTTCCCCGTAACTTCGAATTACATTATTCCAAGCGTGCCAGCGGTGTAGATCACCACACCAACGATTCATAATGTTCGTGAGTTCCCGCAGCTCATCCTTGACCATTTGATCTCCGAGAATGTGCCACTTGCGATTGTGGATGAAGTCAAAATCATAGGGAAGGTATGATTCGTTAGGCTCCAGTGTATTGCCTAGCTCTTCTAAATAGGCATCAATTGCCGAACGAAATAGATTTATTATTTCACAATCCAATGAACCTATCTCCTTGCCTGCCCTTCCAAATTTTCAATGCCTAACGCCCGGCTCACGCGCCGGTTTGGAGCCGCGAAGCGGAGGAAAATCGGTCGCTGTGCAGCCGATTGTTAGCGCAGTCTTTCATTACTAAACCCTACCTCTCGAAGTAATAGCCTGCCAAGCGAGGTGATTTTGTAGCCCTTAGTTTTTAGTTTAACCCCTCGACTCGACGCATCCATGTCAATGTCTTTTTCTAGCAAACCAAGGGATGCAAGATGCTCCTTATAGCTATTCTGCATTGTAGATTTGTCGAGTTCTGGCTGAGATGACAGAAGGTGTGCGGCAACTGGATTAAGTATGTGATCATGTTTCTCCCGAAAGTCCGTATCACAGCCCATGACGGGATTTAAATAAAATCTCAGCCAAATAATTTCAATATCATTCAGTTCGCCGAGAATACGAAGTAAATGCTTGGACTCATAGTGCTCTATATCATCTGAAGATATACTATTGGAAACAAGCGATGATATGTAACCTCGCCTTTCTTCTGTTAGCGACCTCGCAGCTTGCCGCAAGCTTTCCTCAACCAAATCTGTAAAATTCTCATCAGACATGTTTTGTTTAACAACGGCCTGCTCGATTTTCGACAATCTGCTTTCGAGAGCTTCTGCATATTTTACAATTCTATCTATTCGCTGATTTGGTATTACATTTCCGGCAATTTCTGCAAGTAATGACCCAGCGAAAGGAACAATACCAAGTGCCGACTTTGCAGCAGAAGCGACATAATCGGCACGAGAGTTCTGTAAAACGGTTCTTTCTTTATTAGGGTCCTCAGATTGATCCATGTAGTTTCTCTCCACGCGCTAACGAGGCTGTAGAAAAACCCTCGCCCCTTTTTACGATGGCGCTCCTACGTATAATCTGGACGTATTTCCGGTGTTGAGAATGCTCCAGATTCTAAGAATAGGCGCTATTTTCACTTTATTTTTTAACCAATTTCGGATCAAAAAATGTCCCGACCTTTTTCTACAGCCGCGTTAGATTCAATCATTCGTGACCTCCCTCGCGAATTTACGGATAAGGTGCTTATCGTTTACATCAGCAAAGAGCCGCTTTATTGCTTCATCATCAGGCTCGGAAAACTTTAGGAATTTTTTGCCGTAGACGCCATACTGACCATCCTTTTGTTTGTTCTCAAGATCTCTTAGTATTAAACGCACTTTCTCGCATGCTTCAATATATCTGAGTGCAATCCTAGGCAAGTCGCGGGTCTTTATGTTAGATATAATATACCTGTGTATCACGCGATTTCTTAACTTATACAACGAATTCAGCTCTTTGTGGTCATCGTCTTTAATGACATTATATTTAAGAGCGTCATCATATATTTTTCGCTCCATCAAGCCTCGTTCATCTTCTGCTTGGAAAAGATATTTTATCGGGACCTCGTCCGTCTGATTCTCCAGTTGGATGGCGATGACGATGCTCAATCTTAGAAATGCATCAATCTGATTGGCAGAAACGGCAATCACTTCCACAAATGAATCTGATTCTATCGCATTATCCAGAAAGTCGTACGATGCTGCCAATGCTCCTTGGAATCGATCAAACTTTTCCATGTCAGAGGCGAGTTTTCGGTCTCCGGGAGGGACAATAACCACCGATTTTAAAATTTCATCAACTAAGCGAAGTTCATCATTTATTTGTTCATCGTTATCAAGGCTTGCATCATGGATATATTTACCGATTAAAGCCTGATCTGCTGAAGCCCCATAAAACATGTGAACACAGAACTCTGAATCATCCATCCTGGAAGGTCGCCATCTAAGCTCTGGCACACCCTTTGGATACTCATCTGCAAGTTTAGGTGCTATTTCCCCCAGTGGATAACAGCTAATCTGAAAACACCCATTAGCGTTTTCATAGGGCTGAAAGCTGTATGGGGACCTTTCCTCCTCGCCTTCCACAACAGGGTTAAGGTATTGCCACTCTGTTGGAATTTGAATCAGGAATATCCCGTTGGGCTCTGTCCAATGCTTCATTCGGAATTCCTGCGAAAGATCTAACGCCGCTCAGCACGCGCGGCTGCGGAATAAAGGCGAAGCCGCAATGGAGTCCACGTCCGAGTGCATTTGTCTTGTTAGGACTCAACCTCAATTTCACCCTCTGAGGACGAAAGTGGCTGTATAGTCATTTCTACCGCCTCCACTTCGTACGCCTGTGCCAATTCTTGTGTAATGACTGGCTCCGAATATGGTGTTGCCGTCGCTTCGTAACTTCCTTCCTTCATGTCCCCAAGAAACTTGAGTGAGTCAGGCACATACTCTAGAGGTATATCGACAATAAATGATGAATCGCCCGTTGCTTCAATATTAGCTTTTTTCCCAGATAGCTCTATCTCTATACCAGTACTGGACTTTCTGAAGGGCGCTATCGTGCTTGTATCCCCAAAGTCGATATGCAGCAAACCGTCAAAATCAATGGGTTCTTTCGGTTTGCAGTTACAACTCGGGTCAGGATCAATCGTTTTTGAATCATCGTGATAGAACTTTGTGTGTTCCGTAAAATAGCTTTGCCAACTATTCTTGTGGAACCACTTTTTCTCCTGAAAAGTAAAATGATAATCGCGGAGTTTTTGGTATTGGAGGGCGGTATATTTGCCGCATTCTGGCGAAGGAAATACCACCGTTCGCTTCTCTTCTTGGACTGATTCCCAGTGGACTTCGGTCGTGAGTTTTTGCTTCGCAACAGCCTTTATTTGCCCAATACTTTTTAGACCTATTGAAGCTTCTAGCGAATCTTCAAATGCTGCCTTCTCCGACTCTTTAATCCCTGTCTTTTTTGATAACTCATACGTCAATGTAGCACCGCATTTGGAGCTGTCATGGATTATGGGCGACCAGTATTCAGCGACATTGCATTGGAGTACTGCATTTCCCCTATCCAACTCAATAGTGAAACTTGCAATGTCTCTCCGTCCCAGAAAATATTCAGCCATTTCATTCTCCTCCTAACCCGGATTTCTCACAGGGCATAAAAGAAAGCGGCTGAAAGTGTTAAGGTTTCAAGACCTTACCCAAGAAACCAACACCAACAGCCGCTTCCAAAATGGTACCTGAAAAACTGACCTTCACGCCACTC
>NZ_RHGZ01000033.1:0-50931 GCF_003789045.1 Marinobacter sp. R17
AAGGCACCGGCGGTGATGTTGCCCTGGGTCTGGCCTTCGATGCTGATATAACATGGGGTTGGCATAGTCTGCTCCTTGACGGAAAAACAATTGAAAACGGTGAGTCCATTCAGAAAAGGACAGTCCCGTACAACAAGTCCCGTGCCAGGACGGCAAACGTCAATAAAAACAGGCGACTAACGAAAATTCCGCAAAACCCACTTCCCAGCATCAAGCAAACAATGGCTCCCGGCGGGCCACATCTTGCTGGCTGGGCGAAATCTTGCCCGCGTCAAGGCAAAACATCCCAGGCCAGAGCCGGAAGGAAAACCAGAAAGGGACCGAACAAAGCGACCACCCGCCCAAGTCCAACCGAAGCGGGGCCGCGGCAGGGCTGGAGCAGGAGACAGGGATGTCTCCGGCCGGATTAGGCGGCCAGGGATGGCCCTCTAAGACGGCGTAAGCCCTGCCGCTGCCCCGCTTCCGCCCCGAGAGTCCAGTCTCGCCTAAAAAGAAAACCAACAAAGCTGTCGGAAAATGAAACTCAAGCCAGAAGCCCTGAACACCCTCCGCTTCCGCCGCCTCCGAGGGTCATCCCTGACCGCCGGATGCGGCGCGGGACGTCCTGTCCCGCTGCGGAAGCGGAGGGTGCCCAGAGCTTCGGTTAAGCCTCGCGATAGCGCGGACGAAAGTAATGAAGGGTAGAGAGGTTAGAAGAACAGTTCCTGCAGTTTTGCACCTGGATCTGGTGCGCGCATGAAGGATTCGCCGACCAGGAAGCCGTAGATGCCATTGTCGGTCATCGCCGTGACATCGTCCCGGGTCAGGATGCCGCTTTCGGTGATGGTCAGGCGCTCGTCCGGGATGCGCTTGTGCAGTTCGAAGGTGGTGTCCAGTGACACCTCAAACGTGTGCAGGTCGCGGTTGTTGATGCCCACCAGCGGCGTGTCCAGCGTCAGCGCGTCATCCAGTTCTTCGCCGTTATGGACTTCCACCAGCACATCCAGGCCGATTTCACCGGCGATGCCCGCCAGTTCCTGCATCTGGTCCTTGGTCAGGCAGGCTGCGATCAGCAGGATGCAGTCGGCTTCGATCATCCGGCTTTCATAGATCTGGTAGGGCGCGACCATGAAATCCTTGCGGATGACGGGCAGGCTGCAGGCCTGACGTGCCTGGGCCAGATAATCTTCGTGACCCTGGAAAAAATCGTGGTCGGTCAGTACCGACAGGCAGGCCGCGCCACCCGCCTCGTAGCTCTCGGCAATGGCGGCCGGCTCGAACGGATCGCGAATCACGCCTTTGCTGGGTGATGCCTTTTTCACTTCCGCGATGACGGCTGGGGACGACTTCTCGATCCGCGCGCGAAGAGCGTTGGCAAAGCCCCGGGCTGCCGGCTTATCAGCGGCCCGGGCACGCACGTCGGCCAGTGGTTGGCGGCGCTGACGGTGGTCGATTTCTTCCCACTTGCGATCGACGATGCGGCGCAGGATGGTCGGGGTGCGGTCGGTCTCAGTCATCGGTACAAATCGCTCTCAGAAACAGTGGGAGAAGTCGGCCAGCTCGGTCATCTTGCCCTTGGCCAGACCGCTGCCGATGGCATCCAGTGCCAGCTCGACGCCTTCCTGCATGGTTTTGGCGATGCCCGAGACGTAAATCGCCGCGCCGGCGTTCAGGGCAATCAGATCCCGCGCCTTGTCGGCATTTTCACTGTGACCGGTGCCAAACGCCGCATTGATCAGGTTCAGCGACTCTTCCGAGCTTTCCACGGACAGGCCCAAAAGGCTCTGGCTCTTGAGGCCGAAGTCTTCCGGCGAGATGTCGTACTCGGTGATCTGGCCGTCTTTCAGTTCGGCCACGTGGGTCTTGTTGGCGAGACTGATCTCGTCCAGCCCATCTTTGGAGTGAACCACCATGATGTGCTCGCTGCCGAGGCGATTCAGTACCTCCGCCATCGGGCGGCACAGGCGTTCGGTAAAGACGCCGATCACCTGGCGTTTGACGCCCGCCGGGTTGGTCATGGGGCCGAGGATGTTGAACATTGTCCGCATGCCCAGCTCTTTACGCGGTCCAACGGCGTGCCGCATGGCACTGTGGTGGGCCGGGGCGAACATGAAGCCGACGCCGATCTGTTCAATGCATCGACCAACCTGTTCCGGCGTCATTTCCAGGTTGATGCCCGCCTTTTCCAGCAAGTCGGCGCTCCCGCTGCGGGAGGAGACCGCGCGGCCGCCGTGCTTGGCGACGGTGCCGCCGGCCGCTGCGACAACAAACGCGGAGGCAGAGGATACGTTGAACAGATTGGCACCATCACCGCCGGTGCCAACGATATCCACCAGGTAGTCGGCGTTGATGGTGACCTTGGTGGCCAGCTCGCGCATGACTTCGGTAGCGCCGGTGATTTCGTCGATGGTTTCGCTCTTCATGCGCAGGCCCATCATCAAGGCGCCGATCTGGGCGTCCGTCGCCTCGCCGTTCATCACAATGCGCATCACCGATTTCATTTCCTCGGTGGTCAGGTCCAGGTTCTCAACGATGCGGTTCAGTGCAGCTTTGATATCCATTGCAGTCTCTCTCTGGTCCTTATGCGCTCAGGCCGCTTTGGTCGGGGCCGTGGACGGGATTCGCAGGAAATTGCGCAGCAACTCGTGCCCCTGCTCGGTCATGATGGATTCCGGGTGGAACTGGACGCCTTCGATCGGCAGCGTCTTGTGGCGTACGCCCATGATCTCTTCCACGGAACCGTCGCTGTTGCGGGTCCAGGCGGTGACCTCCAGGCAGTCCGGCAGGCTGTCCTTGTCGATCACCAGGCTGTGATAGCGCGTGGCTTCCAGCGGGTTGTTGAGGCCGCGGAACACGCCGGTATCCGCATGGAAAACCGGGGACGTCTTGCCGTGCATCACCTGACCGGCGCGGATGACGTTGCCGCCGTAGACCTGGCCGATGGACTGGTGGCCCAGGCAAATGCCCAGGATCGGCAGCTTGCCGGCGAAATGACGAATGGCTTCCATCGAAATGCCCGCCTCGTTCGGCGTGCAGGGGCCCGGGGAAATAACCAGCCGCTCGGGATTCAGTGCCTCGATCTGCTCGACGGTGATCTCGTCGTTGCGATACACGTGGACATCCGCACCCAGCTCGGCGAGGTACTGCACCACGTTGTAGGTAAAGGAATCGTAGTTGTCGATCATCAATAACATGGTGCAGCCCTCAGCGGTCGAATTCGTTCAGTGCCATGCCCACCGCGCGGAAAATGGCGCGGCCCTTGTTCATCGTCTCCTTCCATTCGAGACGGGGCACTGAATCGGCGACGATGCCCGCGCCGGCCTGGATATGCAGGGTGTCGTCCTTGATGACCGCGGTGCGGATGGCGATCGCTGTGTCCATATTACCGTTCCAAGACAGGTAGCCGACAGCGCCGCCGTAGACGCCGCGCTTGACCGGCTCCAGTTCGTCGATGATCTCCATGGCGCGGATCTTCGGGGCGCCGCTGAGGGTGCCCGCCGGCAGGGTGGCGCGTAGGACATCGATGCAGGAGGTATCCGGCTTCAGCCGGCCGGTCACGTTGGAGACAATGTGCATCACGTGGGAATAGCGTTCCACCGCCATCTTCTCGGTCAAACGGACGGTACCGGTTTCCGAGACGCGACCGGCGTCGTTGCGGCCCAGGTCGATCAGCATCAGGTGCTCGGCGATCTCTTTGGGATCAGCCACCAGCTCGGCTTCCAGTGCGCGATCTTCGGCTTCGGTGGCGCCGCGCTTGCGGGTGCCGGCAATCGGACGGACGGTGACCTGCTCGTCTTCGACCCGCGCCAGGATTTCCGGCGAGGACCCGACGATGTGGAAATCCTCCAGATCGAGGAAGTACATGTACGGCGACGGGTTCAGCACCCGCAGTGAGCGGTACAGGTTCAGTGGCGGTGCCGCGAACGGGATCGACATGCGTTGGGAGATAACAGTCTGCATGACGTCGCCGTCCAGAACGTAGTTCTTGATGGTGTCGACCGCGTCCTTGAAGCGATCCTCGGTGAAACCGGAGACGAAATCCGTCTCGTCCACTTGGGTGCCGCGCAGCGCTTCCGGGGTGACCGGGGCGTCCACGGTGCTGTGGTGCAGCTGATCTTCCAGCGCATCCAGCCGCGCTTCGGCATGCGCCAGCGCGTCGTCGTCTTCCGGGTTCACGTGGACGATCAGGTGCAGCTTGCCGCGCAGGTTATCGAAGACCACCACTTCATCGGACACCATCAGCAGGATGTCCGGCGTGCCCAGCTGATCCGGCGGGCAGGTGGCCGCCAGACGCTTTTCGATGTAACGCACGGTGTCGTAGCCGAAATAGCCCACCAGGCCGCCGTTGAACAGCGGCAGTTCCGGCAGGTCCGGCGAATTGAAGCGGGCCTGGTACTGCTCGACGAAATCGAGCGGATCGTCGCTGGTGGTTTCCTCGATGACCTCGCCGTCACGGGCAATGGTGATCGTGTTGCCCTCAACCCGCAGGATCTCGCGGCAGGGCAGGCCGATGATCGAGTAACGGCCCCATTTTTCGCCGCCGGTGACGGATTCAAACAGGTAGGTATACGGCCCCGTGGCCAGTTTGATGTAGGTGCTGAGAGGTGTGTCCAGATCGGCGAGGACTTCGCGTTGGACAGGGATGCGGTTATAGCCGGCCTGGGCCAGGTCGGCGAACTGTTCGGGCGTCATGCTCTGGTTTCCTGAAATCTGATCTGCTCAATTCCCCACCGGATGCCAACACACAAGGCCCCGTGGAGTCGTTCAGGCAAGCGCGGGTAAACGTGCGCTCACCGGGCTGACAATCAGCCGGTGCGCCATCGCCACCATCGAGTTGCGCGTGTGCTGAGCACGTTGCGCGCTTTTGCAGTCAGTTTCAGTCCCCGCACGGCAGGAAGCTCCATCAAAAACGTTCAATCTGCGGTGAGGTTACAAAAGCTCCACCAGCGAATCAACCACAATATCGGCGCCCATCTCGTCGATGCGGCCCCCGTAGTTGTATCCATAGCGCACGGCGACCACCGGAACGCCGGCGCGCTGGGCGGCTTCGATGTCGTTGATGGAGTCGCCCACCATCAGGGTGCGGCCGGCATCGCCGTCCAGTTGTTCGATGGCGTGATGCAGCTGGGCCGGATCGGGTTTCTTCACGGGTAGCGTGTCGCCACTGATAGACACGTCGAACCAGTGCGCCAGGTTCATCTTCTCCAGCAGCGGACCGGTGAAGGCCGTCGGTTTGTTGGTCACCACCGCCAGTCGGGCGCCGGCCGCCTTGGCGGCTTTCAGGAAGGGCTCGACGCCGTCATAGACGCGGGATAGCCCGCCGTTGAGATCGGCGTAGGCCTTGAAAAAGAGCGTCTGGGCATCGTGAAAATCGGCGTCGCTCAGGGCCGGGCCGTTTTCGTGATCGAACCGGTCGGCCAGGGCGCGGCGAACCAGAATCCCCGCGCCATTACCCACCCACTGGCGGACCTTGTCCGCACCTGCAGTCGGGCGACCCAGGCCTTCCAGCATGGCGTCGATCGCCGCTGCCAGATCCGGCGCGCTGTCCACCAGCGTGCCGTCCAGGTCGAACAGGATCGTGTCCGGCCACTGGCCATCGAAGAACTGCTTCATACGGAACGGGCCAGCTTGATCTGCTCGTGCATGGCGTCGATGGTGGTCTTGTAGTCTTCGGTGTTGAAAATCGCGGAACCGGCCACGAAGGTGTCGGCGCCGGCTGCGGCGATTTCGCGGATGTTGTCCACTTTCACCCCGCCGTCGATTTCCAGGCGAATCGCCTTGCCGCTGGCATCGATCCGCTTGCGGGCCTCGCGCAGTTTGTCGAGGGTGCCCGGGATGAACTTCTGGCCGCCAAAGCCCGGGTTGACCGACATCAGCAGGATCATGTCGATGCGATCCATCACGTGGTCGAGGTAGTGCAGGGGCGTGGCCGGGTTGAACACCAGACCCGCCTGGCAGCCGCCGTCCTTGATCAGTTGCAGGGAGCGGTCGATGTGCTCGGACGCTTCCGGGTGGAACGTGATGTAGGTGGCGCCGGCGTCGATGAACATGCGGATCAGGTCGTCCACCGGCTTGACCATCAGATGGGCGTCGATCGGTGCGGTGACGCCGTGCTTGCGCAACGCCTCGCAGACCATGGGGCCGATGGTCAGGTTGGGAACATAATGGTTGTCCATGACGTCGAAGTGGACAATATCGGCACCGGCGGCCAGGACATTATCGACTTCCTCGCCCAGTCGGGCAAAATCGGCTGACAGGATCGAAGGGGCGATCAGATCGGGCAACATGAGTTGATCTCTCTCGGGATTCTCTAATGCGAGCGAAAAGGGACTGGTAGTCTATCAGCTTGAACCGAACTATTAGAGGGGTGATTGTGCTTAGGAGTATCCGCAAAGCGCGCTGGGTCAGTCTGGGCCTGTTATGGGCGACAGCCGGTCTGGCCCTGGCTCAGGACTCGGGCAGTTCCACCAAAACAACAGACACACCGGCGGATGGCACGGCCGCCAAAGCAGCCGACGCCCAACCCTCAAAGGAGCGCCCCTTCATCTCTACCGGCCAGGACTATCAGGCCCTCGCCGATATGCGCCCTGAGAAAACCGTCTGGCTGGATGCGGGCGCCAATGGCCGGGTGGTCGGGCTGCTGGAACAGGAGCAGCAGACGCCGGCGATGGGGGCCATCCTGATCCTGGCGGATGAAGGGCAGAGTGCCGATGCCGCTCTCGCCGGTGCCCTGCGGGATCCGCTGGCCCAGGACGGTTGGGCCACCATGACTCTGGGCCTGGTGGCGCCGCCGTATCCGCTGGTGCAGGCGCGCCATGAAAATGGCCTCGCGAGTCAGGCGGTGCCGGCCCCGGAAAAGCCCGCAGACAGCGGCGCAGCCGATGGTCAGGACAAGGCCGAAGACAAGGCAAAACCCGGCGCCGGAGGCTCGGGCTCAATCATTGATGTGCTGTCGAGCACGGATCTCGATCAGATGCGCAAGGACTATCAGGAGAAAATCAGCGCCCAGATCAATGCGGCGGTCAGCCACCTGCGGGGTATGGGGTATCAGCGGGTGGTGCTGGTGGGTGTGGGCCGTGGTGCGCGGGAAATGGTCGGTCAGGCCCTTCGCGGTGCTGGCGCCGGCAGCGGCGAGCCGCAGATGCTGGCCTGGGTGACGCCTGTGCTGCAGTCGTCGGATCTGGACTCGGTGGCAAAGGCGGATGCCGGTCAGTTGCGTGTGCTGGACCTGCGCTCGAGTCTCGTGAATACCGAGCCGATGCATGACCAGAAAGCGGTGATCCATCGGGGTGGCTTTCAGGGTTATCAGCAGCAACGGGTCTCGATCAATCGTCATCCGGGCCGGGACGATGCCGGTCTGGTGGCCGGTCGGGTCAGCAGTTGGCTGAAACAGACGCTTGAGCCGGATGCGGAATAACGCGGTCAACCGCGAGCCCGCTCCCGCTTCTTGATGATTTCCCAGGCCTGCTGGTAGCGCAGCAGGCGCTCCTTGGCCTGGGCGTACTCGGCGTCGCTCAGGCCGGTGCCCAGTTTGTCGGGGTGGCACTCCGAAACCAGCCGGCGGTAGGCGCGCTTCATGTCTTTCAGGCTGGTTCGGGCCTGGACGCCCAAGAGTTTGCAGGCCTCATCGTAGGAAGACGGCGCTGGCCGGAGCTCGGGGCGTGCCCGTCGATTGTGGCGGGCGTAACTGTCCAGCACTATGTCCATGGCATCCACCGGCAGACCGGTACGATCGACGGCATCCTCGCAGCGATAGCGCCGCTGCTTGCTGGGCGCGCCCTGCAGCTGGGTCGCATGGCACAGGCAGAACAGGACCACCAGCGCCGGCTCCGGATTGAGGCTGTTCTGCAGGCGCATGCGCAGCCCTCGCGAGCCGGGCAGCTCGCTCACGTCCTTGCCCCGCTGGAATTCCCGGATCGCACGTCGGCGTTGCGCGGGGGATAGCTTCAAGGCACGCATCAGGCTTTCGGCAAAGCGGATGTCCTGCTCGCTCACCCGGCCGTCGGCTTTGGCCACGTATCCCAGGAAGAAAAACAGGTGCTTCCGTGCCCAGCCGGGCAGGGAGGTGCGCTCCAACAGCGTGGTCGCCTCATGATTGCTAGCGCTGAGGACGCTGAACAGCGTGTTGAAGCTTCGTTCCAGGCGACCGGACAGGCCCGTTGGGGCGGATGAGGCATTCACGACGGGGAGTCTCCCTTCTGTCGCAGTTGCCGATCCAGGCTCGCCAGCCGTTCCGGAGTCCCGATGTCCTGCCAGTCGCCGCGGTGATGGACGCCCGCGACCCGGCCTTGCGCCATGGCCTCCCGTAACAGTGGGGCCAGCTTGCGATAGCCCGGTTCCAGCGTTTCGAACAGACTGCTATGGAGCAGGCTGATGCCGCTGAAGGTCAGACGCGGGCTGCCGTTGTCGATGACGCGTCCAGAGTCACTCAAATGAAAGTCGCCGTCGGGATGCTGGGGCGGGTTGTCGGTCAGTACCAGCACGGCCTGGTCGCCGGCCGACGGTTGCAGGCTGGCGAGATCGAAGTCGCACCAGATGTCGCCGTTGACTACCAGGAACCAGTCGCTGTCGCCGGTGAGGTGGGGTAGCGCCTGGCGGATGCCGCCGGCGGTTTCCAGGGGCTCCGGCTCCGGCGAGTAGTGAATTCTTACACCGTATTGCTGGCCGTCGCCGAGTGCCGCCTGCAATTGGTCACCCAGCCAGGACGGATTGATGACCACGTCGTGATAGCCGGCCGCTGCCAGTTTCTCGATCTGGTGCTCGATCAGGGCCTTGCCGCCGGCTTGCAGCAGGGGTTTGGGCGTCTCCAGCGTCAGCGGCCGCATCCGCTCGCCCTTGCCGGCGGCGAGTATCATGGCTTTCACGGTCAGGCCGCCTGCTTCTCGAGGAGCGGGATCACCCGGTTTACCAACCACTTGTGGAAATGGCGCAGGGCCGGTTGCCGGTCGCTGGCTTCCAGCAGGTAATTGACGGTTCGCGGAATATCTTCGAGATAGCGTCGCTTGCCGTCGCGGATGGCCAGTCGGGCAAAAATGCCGGACGCCTTCAGGTGGCGCTGCATGCCCATCAGTTCCACCCACTGGCGGAAGGTCTCACGGTCGGCCTGGTGGAGACCGGCACCGCGGGTCATCAACCGGAAATCCTCAATCCAGCGGGCAACGTTTTCTTCCGGCCAGTGGATATAACAGTCCTTGACCAGCGACACGAGGTCATAGGTCACCGGGCCGCGTACCGCATCCTGAAAATCGATGACGCCCAGGTCCGCGTTGTCACCCAGCACCAGCAGGTTGCGGGAATGGTAGTCGCGGTGCACCGGTACTTCCGGTTGCGCCAGGGCGGCTTCTTTCAGGAGCGCAAAGGTAGTCTCCAGCAGACAATGTTCCTGGTCGGTCAGCTCCAATCCCAGGTGTTGAACCAGCAGCCAGTCGCGGAACAGCGCCATTTCCCGGTCAAGCAGGGCGGCGTCGTAGGGCGGCAACGGGTAGTCCACCGGGTCGGCTGTGGCCTGGATGTGGCTCAGGGCCTTCAGGGCCAGGCCGTACAGGTGATCCACATAGTCGTCGTTCAGGTGGTCCAGCAGCAGCTCGTCGCCGAAGTCCTCCAGCAGCAGGAAACCCTGCTCCCGGTCCTCGGCATGAATGGCCGGCACGTGGATGCCTTCGGCATGCCACTGGCGGGCGATGGCCACGAAGGGGGCCACGTCTTCCTTGCCCGGTGGCGCGTCCATGACAATGAACGGACGCGGTGCGTCGGCGTCGGGCTGGCCGGTCACCCGGAAATAGCGACGGAAACTGGCGTCGCCGGAAACGGTCTCAGGGTGGGCCTGGCGGAAGCCGGGCTGTTGGCGCACCCAGTCGGTCAAAGCGGTGAGTCTGCTGTCCATGAAAGTCGTCTTGTCGATTGGGAAAGGCCCGTCACAGGGCGATGGACTCAATTCCCGGAAAATATCAGAAGGCCGGGTTGGCGGCAAAAGGGCCGTGCCTCCGTTTGCCGGCCCGTTGCCGCTTGCGTCGTTAACAAGGGTGGCCCGGGCGTGTAAACTACCGGCGGCCTTCAAGACAGTACGGGATCCGATTATCGTGCCATTGCACCGTTCTTCCAAATCGCACCTACGCAATAGCAGTGGCCCGCTGTGGATTGGCATCGCCGCCTTGCTGACATCCGCCCAGGCATCCGCCCAGAGCGCCGCCGAAATTGACTGGCGCCCACGCAGCGAACTGCCCGAGTCCCGACTGGCCACCCTGCCGCCGTCCTGCAGCGGCGCCTACGTGCAGCCGGACTTTGGCGACGGCAGCTCGCCGTTATTCGGTGCCGGTACCAGCAACACCGACCTGCCCATCGAAGCCAGCGGCCTCAACGCCCGCTATGAAATGGACTCCCAGATGACCCTGGAGGGCGACGTCAAGCTGCGCCAGGGCACCTTTTCGGCCAGCGGCAGCCGCGCGCAATACAACCAGACCACCGGCGAGATGAGGCTGAACGGCCCGATGGTAAGCCGCGGTCAGGGCTTCCTGCTGACCGGCGACAACGCCCGCTACGATGCCAACAGCGGTGAACTGCAGGTCAATTCCGCGACCTTCCTGATTCACCAGGCGGAAATGCGCGGCAGCGCAGGCTTCCTGTCGCGGCCTTCGGAAAACATCGTTGATATCCAGGACGGCCGGCTGACCACCTGTTCGCCGGAGAGCAACGCCTGGGCGATCGTGGCCTCGGACATCGAGCTGGACCGGGCCGAAGGCTTCGGCACGGCGACCCACGTGCGACTGGAAGTGGAGGACATTCCCGTCTTCTACTGGCCCTACATCACCTTCCCGATCGACGATCGCCGCAAGACCGGTTTCCTGTACCCGACCTTCGGTACGTCCAACACAGGCAGCGGCATGTTCCTGTCGGTGCCGTATTACCTGAACCTGGCGCCCAACTACGACGCCACGCTGACGCCGCAATACATCAACGGCCGCGGGCTGTTTACCGAAGCCGAAGGCCGTTACCTCAGCCAGTATGGCGAATCGGTCCTGCAGCTCGGCTATATCAACAACGACCAGTACTTCAAGGATGAAAATCCGGGGGAAGGCGGTGAGCGCTGGGGGCTGGATTTCACCAGTCGCGCGAACTTCGGCTCCGGCTGGAGAGGTTATGCAGACTACTCGGTGGTCTCTGACAACGACTATCTGAGTGACCTGAACCGCTCGCTGGATATCAACGAGGCCACGCACCTGACCCGCCGGGCCGGCGTGCGTTACAACAGCCCGCACCAGTATTTCGAGAGCTACGTCTACGGCTACCAGACCATCAAAGACAGCATCAGCGACGCCCAGAAGCCCTATGCCCAGTTGCCCGAAGTCATATACGGCGCGGACTACGAATGGGGCGTGGCCCAGGCCGCGGTGGAATCCCAGTACACCTATTTCTACCGGGACAACGACAACCTGACCGGCATCGATAAGACCAACGGGCATCGCCTGCGGGTGGCGCCGGAACTGGCTCTGGATTTCCGCGAGGTCTGGGGTTACTCGCGACCGTCTGTGACGCTCGATTTCACCGAGTATCAGCTGGAAGACTACGACCTGCGTGACGACAACCAGATCAGCCGATCCATCCCCATCTACGAGTGGGACAACGGGCTTTATTTTGATCGCCGCGACACGCTGTTCGACATTCCCTACAACCAGACCCTCGAGCCGCGGCTGTACTACGTTTACTCCAAATACGAAGACCAGAGCGACATTCCGGACTTCGATTCCGGCCTGAAGGATTTCAGTTTCGACTCGCTGTTCTCGCCCAACCGTTTCAGTGGCGGCGACCGGATCGCCGACAACAATCGTCTGACCGCGGCGGTGACGACCCGGTTCAATGACCTGAACACCGGTCTGGAACGGGCCCGTTTCAGCATCGGCCAGGTCTATTACTACGACGACCGGCGGGTGAGCCTGGACGGGCAGGGTGCCGATACCCGCAGCGATTCGCCCCTGGCGGGTGAAGCCGTGGTGCGGCCGACCGAAAACCTCGACCTGCGCGTGTCCGGCCTGTGGGATCCCCGCGAGCGGCGCACCGAAGAGGGCCGCAGCCAACTGGTTTATCACTCGGCGGACTACCGTTATCTGGCGACGCTCGGGCACACCTACGATCGCGATGATTTCGAACAGATGGATATCGGCGCGGTTTTTCCTGTCACAGACAACATCAGTCTGATCGGCCGCTGGCTGTATGACGCCGAATCGGACCGCACCGCCGGCTCCCTGGCCGGCTTCGAGTACACCGCCTGTTGCTGGAGCTTCCAACTGGTCAGCCAGAGCTACCTGACGAGTGACCGCGAACTCGACCACCGCATCCTGTTCCAGATCCAGTTGAAAGGGCTGGGCGGCAGTGGCGGGTCCAGCGACCGTGTCTCGGATGCGATCTACGGATTCAGCGAGCGCGAGAAGCGGATCTTCGGTCAGAACGGTTCAACCTATTGAGATCAGTCTGAGCCGGTCCGAATGGGCCGGTTCGCCATTTGAAAACTGAGGTGAATATGAAGGCATCCCTGCGCCTGTGCGCACGTGTCATGGTCCTGCTGATGCTGGCGGTGACTGCCCAGAACGCACTGGCTGAACGCAAGCCGCTGGACAGCGTCATCGCCATCGTCGATGACAGCGTGATCCTGCAGTCCGAACTGGACAGCCGGGTGCGCACGGTCAAGGCCCGGCTCAACGCCCAGGGCACCAGCCTGCCGCCCCAGAGCGTGCTGGAGAAACGAGTGCTGGACCAACTGATCCAGGACTCCATCCAGCTGCAGATGGCGGACAAGATGGGGATGCGGATCAGCGACAACGAGCTGAACGACACCATGCAGAGCATCGCCAAACGCAACGGCTACACGCTCGAACAGTTCGAGGACGCCCTGGCCAGCGAAGGACTCACCTACCGTGAGGCCCGCGAGCAGATCCGCCGCGAAATGCTGATCAGCCGGGTGCAGCAGCGCCGGGTCGACAGCCGGGTGCGTGTTACCAAGCGGGAAGTGGATAACTTCCTCCAGGCCCAGGCCGGCCGCGAAAAGAGCGGTGAGGAATACCTGCTGGGCAACATCCTGGTGGCCGTCGACGACTTCAACAATGCCGACGAAGTGGACGCCGCCCAGGCCAAGGCCGAGAAGCTGCGCCAGGAAATCGCCAACGGTACCGATTTCAAACAGGTGGCCGTGGCAGAGTCCGACGGCTCCAACGCGCTGGACGGCGGTGTGCTGGGCTGGCGCACCGAAAACCAGTTGCCGTCCCTGGTGGTCGACGTGGTGCCCGAGCTTGAAGTGGGTCAGCCGTCCCAGGTACTGCGCAGCGGCAGCGGCTTCCACATCGTGACCGTGCTGGACAAACGGGGCGGCGACAACGGCAAGCTGGTGGAGCAGTCCAAAGTCCGTCATATCCTGATTCGTCCGAGCGACGCGCGCACCGACGCCCAGGCCCAGAGCCTGATCAACGAGATCTACGACAAGCTCAAGAACGGCGCCGACTTTGCGGCACTGGCCAAGGAATATTCCGACGACAGCGTCTCCGGTTCCGACGGCGGCAACCTGGGCTGGGTCAGCCCGGGCGAGATGGTGCCGGCGTTCGAGCAGGCCATGAAAGAGGCGAAAGTTGGCGAACTGAAAGGGCCTTTCCGGTCCCGCTTCGGCTGGCATATCCTGCAGGTTCAGGATCGCCGCCAGAAAGACATTGGTGACAAGCTGAAAGAAAACGAAGCCCGCCAGGTGCTCTACCGCCGCAAGTACGAAGTCGAGTTGCAGAACTGGCTGCGTGAAATCCGCGAAGAAGCCTACGTGGACATCAAGGGCCAGGACGACGACAACGCCCAGGCCAAGGGAAAAGGCGGTGACACGCCCGGCAATCCGCAGGAGAGCGCTGACGCATCATGACCCAGCCGCTGACCCTGGCCCTGACCGCCGGTGAACCGGCGGGCATCGGTCCCGACCTCTGCCTGCAGCTGGCGCAGGAAACGCGGGAGGCGGGGATCGTCGTGGTGGCTGATCGGGAATTGCTCGAGTCCCGGGCCGTCACACTGGGTCTGGATGTGGCACTTCGGGACTGGCAGCCGGGCGATGCGGCGGAAACGGCCGCGGGCCGGTTGTCCGTTCTCACCGTCCCGGGCCTGCAGACCCGCGAAGCCGGCCAGCTGGATGTGGCCAACAGCCGCTACGTCCTGGCGACCCTGGAAACCGCGGCACGCGGCTGTCTGGACGGCACTTTTGACGGCATGGTCACCGCGCCGGTCCACAAGGGCGTGATCAACGACGCCGGCATTGCGTTCAGCGGCCATACGGAATTCTTGCAGGATCTCTGTGGTGTCGAGCGGGTGGTGATGATGCTCGCGACCGACGGTCTGCGGGTCGCGCTGGTAACCACCCACTTACCCCTGAAAGACGTTTCCGCGGCGATTACTCCCGAACGCCTGACCCAGGTCACGCGCATTCTCGATCACGACCTGAAAACCTTCTTCGGGGTGGTCGAGCCCCGCATCCTGGTGTCCGGACTGAATCCCCACGCGGGTGAGGGGGGGCATCTGGGCCGGGAGGAAATCGAGGTGATCGAGCCGACGCTGGATCAGTTGCGCGGTGAAGGCCTTCACCTGATCGGCCCGCTGCCCGCCGACACCCTGTTCACGCCGCACTGGCTGGATGACGCGGATGCCGTGCTCGCCATGTACCACGATCAAGGCCTGCCGGTGCTCAAGTTCAAGGGCTTCGGCAATGCCGTGAACGTGACGCTGGGGCTGCCCATCGTGCGCACATCCGTCGATCACGGCACCGCTCTGGATCTCGCCGGCAAAGGTACGGCTGACGCCGGAAGCCTGCACACCGCCATAATCACTGCAATCAAGATGGCGCGTTGTCGCCGGGATGCCGCTCATGTCTAAATCCGCCGGCCATCAGGCCCGTAAACGCTTTGGCCAGAACTTCCTACACGACCCGGGCGTGATCGAACGCATCGTGCGGGCGATCCATCCGCAGCCGGACGACGTGCTGGTGGAAATCGGTCCGGGCCTGGGCGCCCTGACCGAAGAGTTGCTGGCCGTGAATCCGGCGCTGCAGGTGGTGGAACTGGATCGCGACCTGATCCCGGTGCTGCGGACCAAGTTCTTCAACTACCCCGACTTCCGCATCCACGAAGCGGACGCGCTGCGCTTCGATTTTGCCGAACTGGCACAGGACAAGCCCCTGCGGATTGTCGGTAACCTGCCCTACAATATTTCCACGCCGCTGATCTTCCACCTGCTGGAGCAGGCGGGCGTGGTGCAGGACATGCACTTCATGCTGCAGAAGGAAGTGGTGCAGCGTCTGGCGGCCACGGCCGGCGACAAGCACTATGGCCGGCTGGGCATCATGGCCCAGTATTTCTGTCAGGTGCAGCCGCTTTTCGAAGTCGGTCCGGGCGCCTTCCGACCGGCGCCGAAGGTGGATTCGGCCATCGTTCGTCTGGTGCCTCATAAGACGCTGCCGTTTCCGGCGAAGGACCTGAACCTGCTACAGTCTGTGGTGCGAACCGCTTTCAATGCGCGGCGCAAAACCCTGCGTAAGGCGCTGGGCAGCCTCGTCAGCGCGGATGACTTGCGCGCACTGGATATTGACGATGGTCTGCGTCCGGAGAACCTGACCCTGCAGGAATACGTCCGTATCGCCGATTTTCTCGCGGGTTAAAGGCGCCGTCGTTCCGCTCAGGCAACGCACCGTAATGAATGGATTTCGAGTCCCATGACCGATTACGCCGTAGGTGACATCCAGGGTTGTTACGACCGCCTGCAGGATGTCCTCGACATTGTCGATTTCTCGCCCTCACAGGATAGCCTGTGGGTGGCGGGAGACCTGATCAACCGCGGGCCGTCATCACTGGCGACCCTGCGGTTCATCGAGAGCCTGGGCAGTTCCGCCCGGGTGGTGCTGGGCAATCACGATCTGCACCTTCTGGCGGTGGCCCTGGGCGGTCACGCCATCAAGCGCAAGGACACGCTGCAGGAAATCCTCGATGCCGAGGACGTCAATTACCTGATTGGCTGGCTACGCCGGCAGAACCTGGCGATTTATGATGCGGCCAGGGACCTGTTTATGAGCCATGCCGGCCTGCCGCACATCTGGTCGGTGAATGACGCCCTGGGTTACAGCCGGGAGTTGGAAGCCGTATTGCAGAGCGGCGACGCTGAAGGCTATTTTCGCGAGATGTACGGCAACGAACCGGCCGGTTGGCAACCGGGGCTGACCGGCATGGACCGCTGGCGGGTGATCACCAACTATTTCACCCGCATGCGTTTTATCGCCGAAGATGGCCGGCTGGACCTGATTACCAAGGATTCCGCCACCAATGCTCCTGAAGGCTTTGCGCCCTGGTTCCAGTTCCCCCGTCAGGATCAGACCCGGGTCATCTTTGGCCATTGGGCGTCGCTGGAAGGCCGCACCGGGATCGATCGCTACATCGCGCTGGACACCGGCTGCGTCTGGGGTGGCAAGCTGACCCTGATGGACCTGGACAGCGGGGAGCGCGTGCACTGTGACTGCTGAGCGCGGCGTGACCCGCTGGATCCTGCTGGTGGGAGCCCTGTTTGCGCTGACCGGCGTCATGGCCGGCGCCTTCGGGGCTCATGGTCTGCGCCAGATGGTTTCCCCGCGAGGCCTGGAGGTCTTCCAGACCGGCGTGACCTATCAGATGTATCATGCCCTGGCGCTACTGGCGGTTGCCGTCCTGAGTGGGTTGGGGCTGGCGCACCGTTGGCTGAAGGCGGCCGCCGGCTTCTTCATCGCCGGCATCCTGCTGTTCAGCGGCAGTCTGTACGGCCTGGTGCTGCTGGAACTGAAGGCACTGGGGCCTGTCACGCCCATGGGAGGGCTGTGTTTCATGATCGGCTGGATCTGTCTGGTGATCGCAGCCGTCAAACGTCATCCGGAGAATGAAGATCGTGCTGATTCAACTGAACGGTGAATCCCGCGAACTGACGGACACCGCAACCGTCGCCACCCTGATCGAACAACTGGGACTGGGTGGACGGCGCCTGGCGGTGGAAGTCAACGAAGACATCGTGCCGCGCAGTCGCCACGGCGAGCATCGGCTGCAGGCCGGTGACCGGGTCGAGGTGGTTCACGCCATCGGCGGCGGCTGATGGCGTAACCGCCGTTCCGGACGGGGCCGCGGCGTATCGCGCACCGGGTTTCACGCGCTGTTTATCCAATCCCTTTATTGTTTGACCCATTCCAGCGGGGCGTCGTCCCGCTGCAGTCAGGACCACGTTATGACCGAGCCAAAACAGGACAAACCACTGATTGTCGCCGGGCGCACCTACCAGTCCCGCTTGCTGGTGGGGACCGGCAAATACCAGGATCTGGAAGAAACCGGCCGGGCCATCGAGGCCAGCGGTGCGGAGATCGTCACCGTGGCCGTACGCCGGACCAACATCGGCCAGAACCCGGACGAGCCCAACCTGTTGGATGTGGTTTCGCCGGATCGCTATACCATCCTGCCCAATACCGCCGGCTGCTTCACCGCCAAGGATGCGGTGCGCACCTGTCGTCTGGCCCGTGAACTGCTGGACGGCCACAATCTGGTAAAACTGGAAGTGCTCGGGGAAGAGAAAACCCTGTACCCCAACATGCCGGCGACGCTGGAGGCGGCCGAAACCCTGATCAACGACGGGTTTGAGGTGATGGTGTACACCAGCGACGATCCGCTGCTGGCCAAACGCCTGGAAGAAATGGGCTGCGTTGCGGTCATGCCGCTGGGCGCGCCGATCGGCTCCGGGCTGGGCATCCAGAACCGCTACAACATCCGCATGATCGTCGAGAACGCCGACGTGCCGATCCTGGTGGATGCCGGCGTGGGCACCGCGTCGGATGCTACCATTGCGATGGAGTTGGGCTGTGACGGCGTGCTGATGAACACCGCCATCGCCCAGGCCGGTGACCCGATTCGCATGGCCCGGGCCATGAAGTTGGCGATCGAGTCCGGTCGCGAAGCCTGGCTGGCGGGGCGCATGCCTCGGCGTGCCTACGCCAGTGCCTCGTCGCCCATCGACGGAACGTTTTTCTAGGACACATCGACCGAAAAAGAGGAGCGATAAAGGCTCCCGATCAAAGAAAACAGAACCGCGATAAGGCGGTCACGTGGGGGCAGCGCTGGTCCCCGGAAAGACCCGGGCAGGCTGGCATACGGTGAGCCGGTCCGGAGAAACCATCTTTCGGAGCTGGAATTACCGAATGACTGACAAAACACCGAGCCGCCGCGAGCGGATCCTGCAGACTCTGGCAGAAATGCTGGAGACTGACCCCGATGCACGGATAACCACGGCGGCGCTGGCGCGTTCCGTGGGCGTGACCGAAGCCGCCCTGTACCGGCATTTTCCCAGCAAGCGGAAAATGTTCGAGGGCCTGATCGAGTTTGTGGAGGAAACGGTGTTTACCCGCTGCCAGCTCATCCTGCGAGAGGAAGAGGACGCCCGCAGCCGGCTGCGCAAGCTGGCCCAACTGGTGCTGGTGTTCGCCCAGCGCAACCCCGGGCTGTGCCGGGTGCTGACCGGCGACGCCCTGGTGGGCGAGGATCCCGGCCTGCGGCATCGGGTGTCCCAGTTCTTCGAACGCCTGGAAACCCAGGCCCGGCAGGTCATCAAGGAAGGGGAAATCCGCCAGGGCCTGCGCCCGGCCACCAGCTCCGCGCGCACGGCGGAATGGTACACGACGTTGATCGAGGGCCGTATCCAGCGGTTTACCCGATCCTCCTTCCAGCATCGTCCGGATGCGCATTTCGATGAATTCTGGGAAGCGCTTGCGTTAGGGATCTGGCGCACAGCAGAATAGGGTCTTCAACCGCTACGCTTTGCCCGTGTTTTGCGCTGCCTCTCAGGCATTGGCCAAGGATCGCATTACACTCCGTAAGATAGCGGTTTCATAATAACAAGATTGGGGCGGGAAACGCCCCGACTTCCAGGCGTGGTGGAGGGACGGTTGCCGTTTCAACGAGGCAGCCAGCCCTGAGGACCCGGAAGCAGTTACCGGCAGGGCCGGTACCGGTGAAATCGCGTGATGGTCTGAACCAGGCGATGAATCAGGATGTCTCAATACAGATTGGTATGTTCCGGCGGGCTGGCGTTTCTGGCCGCCGTGCTCTTCCCCCTATCCCAATGCTTCGCGGACACTGATCCTGCGGAGCATTCCGTTGTCGAGATCGCGACCGGCGACTGGCAACCCTATGTCGACGCGTCGCTGCCGGACTTTGGTCCCATGGGCCACATCATCAAGCTGGCCTTCGCCCGGGCTGGTTATGACGTCAAATTCAACGTCTATCCCTGGACCCGCAACGCCCAGTTCGTCGCCACCGGCGAACAGGACGCCATGATGCCCTATTACTGTTCCGACGCGCGGGCCCGCAAGTACCTCTGCAGCCTGCCCATCGTCGATGGCGAACAGGTGTTTTTCTATCGGCGCGGGGACCAATTCGACTGGGACAGCATGGCGGATCTGCAGGGCTACACCATTGGCGCCACCCTGGGGTATTTTTATGGCCAGCCGTTCGAGCGGGCCGAAAAGGCGGGGGAGATTACCGTCAAACGGATTGCCGAGGATGCCGGCAATGTGCGGCTGCTCGCCCATGGCCGGATCGATCTCTACCCGCAGGACCGGGCGGTCGGTTACGGCATGATCCGTGCCGTCCTGCCCAAGGACCAATGGGGATCGATCACGCACGACCCGCACCCGTTGCATCGCAAGTCGTTGCACCTGCTATTCAGCCGCAAGACCGGCCGGGGCGACGAGCTGATGGGGCAGTTCAACACCCAGCTCCAGGCGATGCGCGAGAGTGGCGAGCTCGACAATCTGCTGGAACCCATCTATGAGGACCAGCGGGCCGTGCACCGGGCTCACTCGGCCGCCGTTCATGACGACGAGGCGTCAGGCGTTGCCGAGTAAATCCTGCAGCCGGTCGAACAGGGCCGGCGCGCAGATCAACAGATCCTTCGGCCAGAGATCCTCGGGGTAACCCGCCGGCACCGGCGAGAAATGCCCGCAACGGGCTCCGGCCTCCAGCGCAATCACCCGCGCTGCCGCAAAATCCCACGGGCTGACGGTCTCGTAATAGGCGTCCAGGCGTCCTGCAGCCACCCAGCAGATATCCAGCGCCGCCGAGCCAATGCGTCGCAGGTCGCGGCAGTGATGGAGCATCACGTCCAGCCGCCGGATCAGCGGCGCCAGTTCATCCTTGCCATAAGGGAAGCCGGTGGCGAACAGGGCCTCGCGCGGGGTGTCGGCCTCGCTGTTGTGGATGGCTTCGCCGTTCAGGGTGGCCCCCTGACCCAGCACAGCCCGGAAGGTCTCGCCGGCAAACGGCGCGTGGACCAGACCCATCTGCACCGCTCCCTGATCGGCAAAGGCAATGGACACGGCCACCTGGGGATGGCCATAGGCGTAGTTCACCGTGCCGTCGATGGGATCGACAATCCACAGCGGCGTGTCCAGGTTCTCCGCCTGGCTCTTATCCGGGGACGCTTCCTCGGAGAGGATGCGATGGTCGGGAAAGCGCGTGCGGATGGCCTTCGCAATCAGCTCGTCCGCCATCACGTCGGCGTGGGTGACCAGTTCGGTTTGCGCCTTGTAGTCGGTTCGCAGGCGGTTTCCCTCGCGCTCACGGACGATCAATTCGCCCGCTTCACGGGCAATCTGTTCGGCAAAATCGGCAATTTCAGTCAGGGACACGGGCTGTCCTTTTGCATAGCGGCGGATGGGAAGGCTCAGGATGCCTGTTTGTCGGGAAGGTGACAATGCGGAACCGGACCCGAGTCTCCCGGGGCCCGGCGCTGAGTCAGAGGGCCTCCAGCCATTTCTCCAGCTTGTCCATGGCCAGCTTCAGGCGCGGGCAGGCCTGATCGACGAAGGCGTCGTCCAGGGGCGTGTCGGCGTAGTCGCTGGCAGCCAGGGCCAGAGCTTCGCCCCCGTCGAAGTCGACAAAGGCCAGGCGCGCACTGAGCTTGTCCGGTACGAAGCCGAAGTCACTGGCGGGCAGAATGGCGATGCCGGTGTCTTCCAGAATGGCTGTACACAGGGCCGGGCTGGTCTTGATGTCGTGGCGGGCCAGCGCCTCCTGATAGTCCACGAAGTCCGGGAACAGGTAAAACCCGCCTTGGGGCCTTTGGCACCAGATGCTCATGGCCTCCAGCCGGCGGTGCAGGTACTCGCCAATCACCTTGAGTACGCGCCGGGAATTGTGCAGGTAGAGGTCGATGTCCTCGCCGCCATCGAAGGCGGTGACTGCCGCGTGCTGGATGGGCGCGCTGGTGGCCGTGTAAGTCTCGCTGGCGATGATCGCCATGGCGTCCTGCAGCGGGCGCAGTTCTTCCGGGAAGATAAAACACCCCACACGCCAGCCGCCCGCGCCCGCCCACTTGCTCAGACCGGTGCTGATGATGGTGCCTTCCGGGTAGTAGCGGGCGATGGACTTGTGTTGTCCTTCGAAGTGCACCTCGCCGTAGATCTCATCCGACAGCAGGATCAGGTTGTACTTGCGGGCCACGTTGGCAATGGCCAGCAGCTGATCGTCAGTGTAGGTGCAGCCGGTCGGGTTGGACGGGTAGTTGAGGATCAGGATGCGCGGCCGGGTCGGGTCGTCGCGGCAGATGATGTCCAGTTCCTCGGCGGTCAGCTGCCAGTTGTTCTCCGCATGGGTCGGCAGCCAGTGGACCGAGCGACCGATGATGCGGGCCTGCGGTGCATAGGACACCCAGCTGGGGCGCGGGATCAGCAGGTCACCGTAGTAGGCCAGTTGCAGGATGAACAGCAGTTCCTTGGAGCCCGGGCCGATCAGGACGTCTTCCCAGGTCGATCGCATGTTCTGGCTGCGGTTGATGTAGCCGGAGATGGACTGACGCAGGGCCTTGAGCCCTTTCACCGGCAGGTAGTCCTTCTCGAAGGCGTGCTCGCGCAGGGCTTCGGTGACCCGTTCGGGGACGGGGAAGGGGGACTGACCCAGGCCGAGTTTGATGATGTCGCGCCCTTCCTGGCGGAGCTGGTTGCTCAGCTCGTTGATGCGCAGGGTGGCGGACGGCTGGATGCCGCGTACGTTCAGGTTGATGGCATAACGGTGGTCGGTTTGTATGTCCATGGCTCCGGTCTATGTTGGGGAGTGATTCCGGTGGAATCTCCGAACAGGCACCTCGTGTCGTGCCTGTTCGGCGGTTCCCAACCCCAGTATAGGAAATCGCCTTCCGGGATTAAGTCGCTCCCGAGTAGGTGATTGCCGAAGTCTGGACTGCAATCCGTCTCAGTTGCCTTTGTGGCAGGTCAACTGCTTCAGCTCCTCGTCGAAAACCCGGGTGTTTTCACGGTAATCCACCGGCACGTCCACCAGGTGAATGCCGCCGGCTTCAAGGGCTTTGGCCAGGGTGGGCGCCAGTTCAGCCGCGCTCTGGACGCGATGGCCGGTGGCGCCGTAGGACTCGGCGTAGCGCACGAAATCCGGGTTGCCGTAATCCAGTCCGAAGTTCGCGAAGCCGTCCTGCCCCTGCTTCCACTTGATCATGCCGTAGGCGCTGTCGTTGACGATTAAAATCACCAGGTTGAGCTTGAGCCGCACCGCGGTTTCCAGCTCCTGGCTGTTCATCATGAAGCCGCCGTCGCCGCAGATCGCCATGATCTTCTGGTCGGGATAGAGCATGGCCGCTGCCATGGCGCTGGGCAGGCCGGCGCCCATGGAGGCGAGGGCGTTGTCCAGCAACACTGTGTTGTTGTCGTAGGCCTTGTAGTTACGGGCGAACCAGATCTTGTACATGCCGTTGTCCAGCGCAATGATGCCGTCCTCAGGCATCACGCGGCGCACATCCGCAACAATCCGCTGGGGCAGGACCGGGAAGCTGTCGCTGTCGGTTTTCTCCCGCAGGTGCTTCTCCACCGATTCCTTCACCCGCATGAATTCCTCGAAATCGTGGTGTTCGCAGCGACCGCAATTCTCGGCCAGCCAGTCGACGCTGTTGGCGATATCGCCCACCACTTCGTGCTGCGGGAAATAGACCGGATCCACGTCTGCCGGGCTGAAGTTCACATGGATCACCTTCTTGCCGCCCGGGTGCATGAAGAAGGGGGGCTTCTCCACCACATCGTGGCCGACGTTCACCACCAGGTCCGCGTGATCGATGGCGCAATGCACGAAGTCGCCGTCCGACAACGCGGCGTTGCCCAGGTAACGGGGGTGGCGTTCATCCACCACACCCTTGCCCATCTGGGTGGTGAAAAAGGGAATGCCCGTGGATTCCACGAGGTTGATCAGTGCCTTGGAGATCCGTTTCCGGTTGGCGCCGGCGCCGATCATGATCAGCGGGTGTTTCGCCTCGCGGATCAGGTCGCAGGCCTGCTGCAGGCTCTTCTCGCTAGCGGTGGGCCGGCGGGCGTCGCTGGGGGTGAAGATGTGGGTGTCGGCATCGGCCATTTCCGAGGCGATGTCTTCCGGCAGCTCCAGGTGTACGGCCCCCGGGCGCTCTTCGGTGGCCAGCCGCACGGCTTCGCGCAGCTTGGCCGGAATGGTGTTGGCGTTGCTGATCTGGCGCGTGTATTTGGTTAGCGGGCGCATCAGGTCAACAATGTCGAGGATCTGGAACAGGCCCTGCTTGGACGACTTGATCGGCTTCTGGCCGGAAATCATCAGCATCGGCATGGCGCCCAGTTGGGCGTAGGCCGCCGCGGTGACCAGGTTGGTGGCCCCCGGACCCAACGTCGACAGGCTGACCCCGACCTTACCTGTGAGCCGGCCATAGGTGGCGGCCATGAAGCCGGCAGCCTGCTCGTGTCGTGTGAGGATCAACTGGATGCTGGAGGTGCGGATCGATTCCAGCAGGTCGAGGTTTTCCTCGCCGGGAACGCCGAAGATGTATTCGACGCCTTCTTTTTCCAGGGCGCGGACGAAAAGATCGGAACCCTTGATGGGGGCATGCTCAGTCATGCTGTTTTCCTGTGTCGCTGGGTCTTGGAGGCTGTCCAACTATGAGCCATGGCGCGCCGCCAGGGCAAGGGATGGTCGGTTAACAGCCTGTTAACCAGTCCCTGACGCGGTTCACATTTTCGACCGGGCGCACATCGCGAATGGGCGTCGCCGCGTATAGTAGATTGGCCGGAGAGTGAAGGATCATCTCAGTGATCCACAATGATGTGGCTCCCTAACAATAACAATGACCAGCTCGAGCATCATGACACAGATCAGCGACGACACTGGCATCCGTCAGTCCATCGAACCCACGGTCGGTCATATCCTGATCGTGGACGACCATCCCCTGTTCTCCAATGGCCTGGGCGACCTGCTGCTGCGCGAAGGGCTGGCCGGCCACATCGATCACGCCCGCAACCTGAACGAAGCCCAGCAACAATTGTCGGCCGCACCGGGCATCGACCTGATCCTGCTGGACCTGCGCCTGCCGCGGGAAGGCGGGCTGGCGCTGATGCCGTTCCTGGCGTCCGCGGGGCTGCCGACGCCGGTCATTGTGATTTCCAGTGCCGAGGACGAGGGCACGGTGCGTGCGGTACAGGCGGCCGGTGTGCAGGGCTTCCTTCCCAAGTCTGCCGGCCGGCGACAACTGGTGCGGGTGATCCGGGCGGTCGCGCGCGGCGAGACGGCGTTTCCGGCGAGCCTGCCCCCGGCGGCGTCTCCGTCAGGGCTGACGCCGCGCCAGCAGCAGGTGCTGACGCTGCTGGCCGAGGGCCTGCCCAACAAGCGGATCTGTCAGGTGCTGGATCTCACCGAACACACGGTCAAGACCCACGTGAAAGCCGTCTTCCAGCAGCTGGACGTCCACAACCGGACCGAATGCGTGGCGCTGGCCCGTTCCCTGGGACTGATTTCAGACCGCCTCGGTGTGCTGGATGCGGATCAGCGCAGCCCGTAGACGGGCCGGCACGATGGGTTTGTGCATCAACCACAGTCGCTGGGCCGGATCGTAGGCCTGCTTGCGCCCGGTATCGGCGGTAATCAGGATGCCGCCACCAACCGCGTTGGCAGCCAGCAGTTCCCGGAAGAGATCGTCGCCGGCGATGTCCGGCAGGTGCAGGTCGATGATGGCCAGGCCGAAGGCCTGTTGCCGGGCCAGGTGTCGGGCGAGGGCGCCGGTAGCGACGCTGAGTACGGCAAACCCCCAGCGTTCCAGGATCTGCTGCAGCGCCTCGCGGGCGGTGTCATCGTCCTCCACCAGCAGGATGCGGTCGCCCGCCGGCAGCTCGATGGGCATCGCCGCGGCGGGCTGGGTGGTAATGGCCTGCGCCGCCGGCAGGGTGACCCAGAACGTGCTGCCCAGTCCTTCGCAGGACACCACGCCGTGTTCGCCGCGCATCATGGCGGTCAGTTCCCGGGTGATCGCCAGCCCCAGGCCCAGCCCCGGTTGCGCCTGGTTGTCGGTGTCACGGCGGTAGAAGGTTTCGAATATCCGTGTCTGCTCATGCTCGGGCATGCCGCGGCCATCGTCGCGGACCCAGAGGCGGTGCTGACGGTCGCCGGCATCGACGCCGAGGGTGATGGTTTCTGCGCCGCTGTGCTGCAGGGCGTTGCCGATCAGGTTCTGCAGCACCCGATGCAGCAGGTGGGGATCGGCCTCGACCGCCAGGGCCGGATTGCAGTGCTCGACCACCAGGCTGACGCCCTGTTCCACCGCTTCGGCGTCCAACGCGTCCCGCGCCTGTTGCATCACCGTAGCCACCGGGACGGGCGCCATCACCGGCCGGATCATGTTCTCCTGGATGCGGGAGATGTCCAGTAACGAACCCAGCAGGCCATTGAAGTGCGTGACCGACTGGCTGAGTTGTCGCGCCAGTGGCCGTTGGTCTGCCGATAAGTCGGTCGCACTGAGATTGTCCAGCAAGAGGTTGATGACATTCAGGGGCTGGCGCAGGTCGTGGCTGGCGACGCTGATCAGGTGCGTCTTGGCCGCACTGTCCGCTTCCGCCTGTTCCCGGGACAGTTCCAGCAGGTGGCGGTCCAGGAAGTGGGCGCGCTGGCGGTATTCGCTCAGCCAGGCGCCAACCATACCGATCAGGTTGGCGGTGAGCAGGAAAAAGCCGTTCATCAGGATATCCGGCATGGGCGTGTCGAACGCCGCTTCCACACCGATGTAGCTGCCGATGATCAGCGCCGATCCCACGGACGCGGTGCGAAACGGCAGACCCATGACGAAGTAGCCGAACATCAGCATCAGCAGGATGCCATCGTAGGGCATGGGGAACGCCTGGCGGCGGGCCAGGGCAATGATCAGTACGACATTCAGCCCGCCCCAGATGTAGGCGCCGGCGTACCAACGGGCGAAGCGCTTGGCGCTGACCGGCGCGTAGCTCAGCCCCCAGATCAGCAGGATGACCGGACACGACAGCAGCAGGCGCACGGCAACGGTCTGGTGCGCCAGCTCGCTCGGCAGCAGGAAGGGATCCAGTGCGGCGTAGATCAGGAACAGGGCAACGGCGCTGATGGCCACCGGCCGCGCCCGTTCCGGCAGGGCATGCTGGCGTTGGTCGCGGTAGAGTTTTTCCAGGGCGGGAGTGAACCGCAGGCGCCGATGACCGGCCCGGCGCTGGGCTTCAAATTCGCTGGCCTGCACGGCGTTCTGTCCTGACTGCATGGGTGAGCCAGTCTATGCCGATTCAGCCCTGGCTGCCGGGCCTGGTGCACACTTCCGCCAAACCGTGCGTCAGGGTGAGGCCGTATCGAGCTGGCGCAGCCGCGCCCAGGTGCGCGTGCGCTCGTTATCGAAGTAATCGGCCAGCAGGGCGTCTTCCCGTTTGGCCTTATCGGCCGGAGCCAGACCGGCGTCTTCCAACTGCGCCCGCTCTTTCTGATAGGCCGCGTACTGGCTATCAAACTGGTCCCGCTCCTGCAGATAGGTTTCCACCTGCTGCGCCTGTTCCGAGGCCATGCCCAGGCTCCGCAACTGCTCGGCGGCCTCGGCTGGCGAGCTGGCTTTGTTCAGGGCTTCCTGGCGATTCAGGCTCTGTTGGGTATCGGCCACCAGCTGGTTTTCCGTGTGCCGGAGTGGCGCCGGGAGCTGCTGGCGCTGCCATTCGATCAGGGTCTGTTGGGCCTGGGGGCTCAGGTCGTCCCGCTGCTGGATTTCCAGGCTGGCCAGGGTGTACTCGCCGTAGGCTTCTTCCAGACCGTAGAACGCGTCGGCGGTCTCGGGGGAGAGCACGTTGCGCCGCAGCGCCTTGAGGTCGGCCAGGGCCTTGCGCAGCTGGTCCAGCTGGTAGGCCGGATCGCTGGCGCGGGCCGGATCCAGCGGCGTTTGCGACAGGGCGAGAGCCTGGCGCTTGTAGTCGATGTAGCGGCCCAGCAGGTTAATGGCCTCCTGCGCCGCGTCCGGGGGCAGGTTGCTGCGTGCCATGTCGGTGATGGCGTCCAGGGCCTCTTCCGGCGACACCTGACCCACGGCGCTGAGCATGTAATCGAAGAAATCCTTGGTCTGCAGATCGACAATCAGGTGCCCGGACGCATCCGCGCGCAGGCTGCCATCGATCTCGGTACCCGCCAGGGACGGCGCCAGGGGGGCGTCGTCCCACGTCCGTGGCGTGCTGGCGATCACCTCGGTGCCCGGTGTGTCGGCGTCGGCGGTGGTGTTGGCCAACCCGGGCTCTTTGACCGGCTGAGGTGGCTTGGCGGGCGTCGCCGGTGCCGGACGGTCTGTGTTCGCTATTGGCGTCGGGGACGACTCGGGCGTGGGCGCCAGCCAGAACACCGCGGCGGCTACGGCGCCGGCCAGACCCAGTGACAGCCAGATTCGGGTGGACGGACTCAAGGAACGCATGGGGCTCTCCGGTATGGCAGGGGATGCGGGGCGCCGCGCGGACGCCCCGGTCGGGATTACAGGCCGCGGTTCTTGAGACGGTTGGCCTGACTGCGGTAGAGGGCGACCGGATCGGTCCAGACGGAGCGGGCGCCGAACAGGTGGTTGATGGCGTCCACGTGGTTCATGTCGTAGCTGGTGCCGATCACGTTGCCCATCATGGTGGCGCAGACGCCGACCAGCCCGTCATTCGGCTCACTGCCGAAGGCGGCGGAGGTGATGCCCAGGAACGGATCAGACACGTCCGACCAGTTGGTGTAGACCGCATCGCCGGTCCAGGAGAAGAACTTGATCTTGTGGCCGCTGATGTAGACGTCCTCGTTGGTGCCGGTGCAGCCGTTCGGATTCACGCCCTTCCAACCCAGCGCATTATTCAGGGCTGTTGTGCCCGGCGTGGTCAGGGTTTCCAGCGCGGCCAGGCCGTCCTGCGGGTTATCGGAATCCGACAGGGCGTTGACCAGATCGCCCAGGGCATTGGCGATGGCGTTGACGCCGCCTTCAACCGTGCTGCCC
The DNA here is from genome assembly GCF_003789045.1 of Marinobacter sp. R17. Classification (NCBI taxonomy): domain Bacteria; kingdom Pseudomonadati; phylum Pseudomonadota; class Gammaproteobacteria; order Pseudomonadales; family Marinobacteraceae; genus Marinobacter; species Marinobacter sp. R17. The sequence goes on from NZ_RHGZ01000033.1 coordinate 28,294, forward strand.
GGAGGCAGGATGCCGCGGATCACGTCCGCCACCTTGGAGCCCTTGTTGACCCCGTCGATCGAGGTGATGGAGGCAATCCGGTTGGGGATCAGCGAAGCCGTCACCCGCGAGGTCGGTGCGCCCTGGGAGTGGGCCATCAGGTTGAACTTGGCCTCGCCCAGCGTGTTGATGTAGTTGGCCAACTGCTGACCCCGCTGTTCGCTGGAGTTCACGAAGGACACGCTGGCGGTATAGACCTTGGCGCCATCGCGCTCCAGGTTCCAGGGAATATCGTGGAAGTAGTTGATCAGGCCGCCGATGGTGCTGAAACCGGTGACGCCGTGGACGAGCACGATGGGGTACTTGGTCTTGGTGTAGCCCCACCAGGCAAAGGTGGGAGTGGATACGGCGGCACAGCACAGCGCCACCAACGGAATGATGAGTTTACGCATGGTTGACTCCGATTGTTTTTGTTGCGAAGCGCGGGAATGCCTTCTCCGAACGCTCCTGGGAGTGGTGGTTGCGGCAAAAAGGCGCCGCGTCCTGTCATCGATGCGCGATCATTATTGGGAATCGGGGACGGGGGCTGTATCGCCCATTTGGGGGAGGTTTAAAGGCGACAGGTCAATGCAGGTCGCCGGGCGGCATGCGGTGAGGGTCCAGCTGCATGTGCTCGATCCGGCTGCCGAGAAGAATCGCCCGACCGGTGTAGCGTTCCTCGCCGGTGGCGGTGAATTCGAACAGGAAGCGCCGCCAGACGCGAATGCGGCCTTCCGGATCCCGCTTGAACCAGAGACCGCGCAGGTAGACCGCGTCGTCCAGCAACGCCACGTCCATGGTCTTGCAGTACTGGCGGGCGGCCAGCAGCACCTGGTCCTTGATGGCCTTGGCACGCCACCAGTACCAGGCGACAAAGCCGAACAGGAACAGCCAGAACAGTTCACCCAGTTCCATCGTCAGTCCCGGAACTGGCGGCTGGCGCGGAACGGGTGGGCCTCGTAGGTGCCCAGGATACGCAGGTCCTCGGCGAAAAAGCCCAGCTCCTCAATGGCCAGCTGCAACGGGCGCTGGTCCACATGGCCTTCGATGTCCATATGGAACTGGCTGGCGCTGAGGCTGGTGCCGATGATGTAGCTCTCCAGCTTCACCATGTTCACGCCGTTAGTGGCGAAGCCGCCCAGAGCCTTGTAGAGCGCGGCGGGAATGTTGCGCACCCGGAAAATGAGGGAGGTGATGTAGGCCTTCTTCGAATCGAAGGCGGGGCGGACTTCTTCGCCGGACAGGATAATGAACCGCGTCGTATTGCCGAGGACGTCCTGGAACTGGTTGTCGAGAATGTCCAGGCCGTAGAGTTCGGCCGCCAGGCTCGAGGCGATCGCCGCCCGGCTGCGGTCCCCGCCATGGCTGACCGACAGGGCCGCGCCGGCGGTGTCCAGCATGGCCTCGGCCTGCAGTCCCAGGTTTTCAATGTGATGGGTGCATTGCGCCAACGCCTGCGGGTGCGATGAGACCGTCTTCAGATCCTCGATGCGGGTACCGGGCAGCGCCATCAGACAGTGATTGACCGGCTCGAAATGCTCGCCCACCAGGTGCAGCTTCATCTCCGGAATCAGGCGGTAGATTTCCTCCACCCGGCCGGCGGTGGAATTCTCCAGCGGAATCATGGCCCGCGCCGCCATGCCGTTCTCCACCGCCCGCATCGCGTCCACAAAACTCGTACAGGGCTGCACGGGCTGGTCCGGAAACACCTTCTGGCAAGCCAGGTGGGAATAGGCGCCCCGGTGGCCCTGGAAGGCGATGGCGGCATTGGCGGGTAATTCGGTGGTCATCGACAATATCCTTTTTGAAACACGTCCCGAACAACCTCCCGACACCGCGGAGGCTGTTTAAGAAAACTGTTATGCTCCCCCATCATACTGGATTGCCATCGTTGTTGGAGAACGCGATCCATGCACTGGATCCTGGGAATCATCCTGGCTGTTGCCCTGTTCTATATCCTGCGCGGCTGGTCCGAGCTGCCGGAAGAGAAGCGCAAAGCCTACCTGTTTCGTGGCGTGGCCGGCGGCTTTGCCCTGCTGATGCTGTTCATGGTGCTGACTGGCCGGGTCCAGGTGCTGGTGGCCGGCGTGGCGGCGTTGATTCCGTTCCTGCGCAAGCTGCCGGCCCTGTTCAAATACTTGCCGCTGGTGAACCGGCTGTACAGCCAGTACAAGGGCCAGAAAACCGGTGGGCAGCAGCAGTCGGGGGGACAGCAACGGGCACCGGAGCAGGCGGGCATGTCGGTCGCCCAGGCGCGGGAGATCCTGGGTGTGGACGCGAACGCCAGCCGGGACGAGATCGTCGCCGCCCATCGCCGCCTGATCCAGAAAGTGCATCCGGACCGGGGCGGCAACGACTACCTCGCCGCCCAGATCAACGAAGCCAAGGCCGTGCTGCTCGGCGGCAAGCGCTGAGCCACGGTTACTGCAGCACGTCCACCTTCACATCGAACTGCTGCGACTGATGGCTCTTGCCGCGCACTTCGTGGGTAATGCCGGACTGATTGCCCGCCTGTTTGCTCTCGGTGCCGCCCAACTGGAACCACTGGCCCGGATTCACCCGACGGATGGTAACCACCGCTTCGGTCTCATAGCCCTGGGGCAGATCCCCCTGCGGCGTGTTGTCGAAGGCGGTGATCTGCACCTGCACCTGCTGGTCGGAAATCACCTGCGGGGTGATCAGGAACCCGCTGCTGATGTCCACCTGCTTGAGGATGACCGCCGGGTCCCGGCCGCCCTGGATCGCCACCGGCAGGGCGCGGACCTGGCCGGACTTGATGTGAGCGGACTGGCCGTCCTGCACCACGAGCGTCTGCTCCTGGTTGCGGCGTGTGGTGATGGTCTTGCTCTGCCCCTGCACCGTGACGTTGCCGTTGTTGATGGTCACCCCGCCGCCCTGGGACTGGCTGCTGCCGCCGTGACCGCTGCGCACCGTAATACGCAACTGGGCCGGCGCAACGTCCATGGTGCCGATCAGCTCCTGCACTTCATCGAGAATCTGCGGCTCGGCCCGCACCACCATCTGCTGGCCTTGAGAGGTGATGTTGATCTGGTCGCTGGGGTAGAGCTGGCGGAGTTGCGCCGCGACATCCTGGGCCGGACGGTTATTCAGTGAAAAGGTTCGTACTTGCGGGGCGGCCAGGGCCACCTGGGCCATCAGCAGGAACAGCAGCGTGACGACGCCGCGGGTGAATAAGCCGTCTCTGGTCATTAAGTAGTCTCCGGTGGTTGCAAAACGGTCGATCTGCGCTATGATGCTGAGCATGAATATTTCACGCGACGTCTGTCAATTTAACTCTGTAGCGACTGCGGGTACCCCGGCAGGCGTTTCTGCGTCCGTGTATTTTTGGTGGTTTGCCTATGGCTTTTACTTTAGCCAGAGGTCGGGCCACGCGTAAAAACCTTCACAGAATTCAGGAAGGCGGCCCGGCGAAAACCCAGGCTGCCACCGGACTAAAAGCCCCGATCGGCAGCCAGCCATCGGGGCTTTTTGATTTCGGAACTGAAAACGAGTGAAAGGACACAACCATGAGTAGCGAAGCTCAACCCGAAAACCAGCTTCCTTGCAGCCGACGGCTCTCCGGCCGGACCGGTTGGCGATTTATCGGCGGCTGGCGTTATTGAACGTCAGCCCACCGGGTCTCAAGCGCCTTGACCGATTGCCAACTGATTCGATTTAACCGGAGTACTCATGATGAACATGCAACTGACAGACACCCAAACCACAGAACGATCGACCGTCCTCCCGGACACCGCCACCAACACCGTCGTCAAACTGCCCACTCCGGCGCAGCTGCGCCAGGAACTGCCGCTGGATGCGGACCTCGCCCGCCAGATCGCCGAACACCGTGATACCGTTCGCCGTGTGCTCGACGGCACCGACCCGCGCCTGCTGCTGGTCATCGGCCCCTGTTCCGTACACGACGAAGTGGCGGCCCTGGAATACGGCGAGCGGCTGGCCAAACTGGCGGGCGAGGTGGCCGACCAGTTCGTCCTGGTGATGCGGGCCTATGTGGAAAAGCCGCGCACCACTGTGGGCTGGAAAGGCCTGATGTACGATCCCGAGCGCAACGGCGAAGGGGATCTGGCCCAGGGGCTGGTCCGGTCTCGCCGGCTGATGCTCAACCTGGCGCAGCTGGGTCTGCCGCTGGCGACCGAAGCCCTCAACCCGGTGGGATTCAGCTACCTGGAAGACCTGGTGAGCTGGACCGCCATCGGCGCCCGCACCACCGAATCCCAGCTGCACCGGGAAATGGCCAGTGGCCTGCCGATGCCGGTGGGCTTCAAGAACGGCACCGACGGCAGCGTCGGCATGGCCGTCAACGCCATGAAATCCGCCGCCCACGCCCACCATCGGCTGGGCAGCGATGGTGACGGCCACCCGGCCATGATCGCCACCGCCGGCAACCCGGACGTACACCTGGTCCTGCGCGGCGGCCGCGGCATCACCAACTACGATCCCGAGAGCATCGCCGAGGCGACCGCCACGCTGCGGGCCGCCGGCGTCAGCCCGGCGGTGATGGTCGACTGCAGTCACGACAACGCCTGCAAGCAGGCCGAGCGCCAACTGGACATTGCCCACCACGTGATGGCTCAACGCTGTGCCGGCAATACCGACATCCGCGCGCTGATGCTGGAGAGTTTCCTGGAAGAAGGGCGCCAGAACGACGGTGAGGAACAGGTCTATGGGCAGTCGATCACCGATCCGTGCATTGGCTGGGCGCAGACGGAGACGCTGCTGAAGGCGTTGGCGGCGACCGGGCGGAATCCTTGAGGTCGATAGGAGCGCCCGGTTTTCCCGCTGGCCACAGGGATAACGCCGGGCGCCTTTGGCGCCTCAGAAGCTAAAGCATCTGCTACAGACTCGAGTGGTCTTCAAATGTAGCCGACGCTTCAGCTTCGGAGCAGCCGGCAGGCTGCCTGGGCGGGTTTTGCAGGACCGTAGGTTGGGCTGACGCAGGAAGCCCAACAGTGTCCCGCCGCAGAAAATCAACGGATGCGGCCACCCCGTTGATCGGCCAGAACAGGCGATCGACGAAGAGTGTCTAGAGGTTGTTGGGCTTCCTGCGTCAGCCCAACCTACGGTATTTGGGGCTCGCTGTAGCTTCGGAGCGGCCGGCAGAGCGCACTAAACCCGGAAACGCCCCACGGTCTCAGCCAACCGCTGCATCGGCGCATCCAGCTCGCGCGCCACGTTCGACGCCTGCGACACCGACTCACTCGCGTGCTCGGCCGCCTCGCTGATGTTCACCGCATTGCGGTTCACCTCGTCCGATACGGAACTCTGCTGCTCGGCCATGGACGCCACTTCGCTGCTCATGTCGAACAGTTGTGCGGTGGCGGTGTCGATGTTGCCCATCAGCGCGTCGGATTCGGTAAAGCTCTGCTGACCTTCCTGAGCCAGCTTCGACGCGCTTTTGATCGCGGTCACCGCATTGCGACTGCCGTCCTGCAGGGATTCGATGCTGGCACGGATTTCCTCGGTGGAGGATTGGGTGCGACTGGCCAGGCTGCGCACCTCGTCCGCCACCACCGCAAAGCCGCGACCACTCTCACCCGCCCGGGCCGCTTCGATCGCGGCGTTCAGGGCCAGCAGGTTGGTCTGCTCGGCAATGCCGGCAATCACGTCCAGCACCGAGCCGATTTCCTGGCTGCGGCTGTCCAGTTTGTTGATCACCTCGGCGGTGTCCGCCACTTTTTCCAGCAAGCCGTTGAGCTGGGCGTTGACCTGTTGGGTGATCTCCCGGTTGCGGGTCATGTCGCCCTTGATGGTGTCCACATGGCTGTTGGCCAACTGGATGCTCTCGGCCACCTGCTGGATTGAGGCGCCCATTTCCTGCATGGCGGAGGTGAGCTGTTCCAGCTCCGCCCGCTGATTCTGGGAAGCGCTGTCCGCATCCCCGGCGGCTCCGGTCAGTTGGCGGACCTGGTCGCGGGTGTCGGCGACGGCGTCGTTCACCTCGCGGATGGTGTCCTGGGTGCGGCCGATAAACCGGTTCAGGGCCCGGGCCATGTCGGTCATCTCGTCCTTGCCGGTTTCCGGCACGCGACGGGTCAGGTCGCCTTCGCCGTCGGCAATGTTGGCGGCGGCGTCCTTCAGCAGGTTGAGGCGACGAATGACCCGGGCGCCAATCAGCAGGCCGATGATCAGGATCAGCACCAGCGCGCTGATTACCAGCACCAGGACCACCGTGCTGATCAGCGTGGACGCCTGCTCGTGGGTGGTGTCCTGCAGTTTGCGGGCGGTCTCGTCGAAGGAACTGCTGACCGCCGCCAGGGCGTTCTCCAGCGGTTCGCTCATGCCCGATGAGGCCGAACGGATGGCGGATTCAGTGGCCCCGGTGGCGGATTTCGTCAGTGCGTTGAAGCGGTCCGTCAGGGCCTGGGTCTCTTCATTGATGGCGGCGTTGGACACCCCGAGCACCAGCTTGCCGATCTCCTGATCCTGGGACGTGACCGGCGTGGTAATCACGCGGGTGCCTTCGTCCTTGGGAGCAGAGTCCAGCACACTGCGCACGGAGCTGCGGATCGGGCTGGCGTCGATCAGTCGCTTCACGTCCGGGTTGGTGCGGTCGACATAGCGGGTCAGCGGGTTGCCGTCCCGGTCGAGGTAGATGGCGAAGATGACATTGGGGTTTTCGTGGGCCATCTCCACAAACCGGGTGAGCGTCGGAATGTCCTTGTCCCAGATGTACGGGGCCGCGATTTGCGCGAGGATCTGGGCGACCGTCTTACTGGAATCCACCAGCGTATCCTCGAAGCGCTGGACCACCCGGTCCTGTTCCGATTTCAGGTCCTGGGTCAGGGTCTGCTCCAGTTGGCCCTGCACATTGGTGGCCATGTTGGCCACCACCGTATCAATGCGCTTGCGGTTCTCGTCCAGCCGCTCGCCCACGGTGGCCTGCGCCCGTTGCAACTCGCCGGACATGGCCTGGTCCAACCCTTTCAGCTTGAGGCTGGTGACGCCCGCCACGATGACGGCCTGGGCAACCGCGATGACGATGAGTGTGATAAAGATGGGCAGCGCAAGACGGCTGCGCAACGCGTTCTTGAAAAAGCCGAGCATAAAGGGCCTCTACTGCTGGTGGTTCATCCCTGGCTTTCAGAGCGACTCGGGAGCGCATCAACGGCCCCCTGGTATTAAAGCGTAGCTCAAAGCGGCCGGATGGTTCCGGTTTCCGGCCTGTGGACGCTACTCAGCAGCTTCCGTGCCAGTGGCCGCAGAAAAGGCGAGACGACCGGCCAGGGCCAGAAGCGCACCGCCCATCAGCCGGTCCACCCAGTGGCCGAAGCGGGCAAAGCCCCGGCGGATGCCCGGCAGGGTGAAGAACAGGGCCACAACGCAGAACCAGGCGCCGGTAGCGACGGCCATGTAGATGCCGTAGAAGGCTTGCACCGGTACCGGTGTGGCATGGTCGATCACCACCGAAAACAGGGCCACGAAGAACAGGGTGGCCTTGGGGTTGAGGGCGTTGGTCAGGAAGCCAAGACGGAACGCTTTTGCACCGGATTGGTGCGGCCCCTGGGCGGCTTCCACATTGAGGTTGCCGGGTTTTGAGCGCAGACATTGCAGCGCGATCCAGGTGAGGTAGAGCGCGCCGACGACCTTGAGGATATTGAACAGCAGGATCGACTGCTGGATCAGCAGGCCGATGCCCAACAGCGAGTAGGTCACATGCACCAGGATGCCCAGGCCAACCCCGACGGACGTGAGCAGCGCGTTGCGCCGGTTCTGGGTCAGGGCCTGGCGCAGCACGACGGCGAAATCCGGTCCCGGGCTGGCGACAGCCAGCAGGTGGATCAGGGCAACGGTGAGAAATTCGGGCCAGTAGGAGAGCATGACGGGACTCGCTGATCAGATTGAAAAAGAAAGCATCGGTAAAAGCCGGGGTGGGGTCAAGCTATCCCCGCCGGGGGAAATCGACCTCAGCCTTGTCCCGGATCAGTGACGCGGCAACAAACGACACCTATGGTGGATATTCACTCGGCGGAAGGAGTCTCCCATGGAACAGCGACAGGTCGACGTCGCCATCATCGGCACGGGTACCGCGGGCATGGTGGCCTACAAGGCGGCTCGCAAACACACGGACAACGTATTGGCCATCGAGGGTGGGGCGTACGGCACCACATGCGCGCGCATCGGTTGCATGCCCAGCAAACTGCTGATTGCCGCGGCGGAAGCGGCCCACGCCGCCCGGGGCGCGGATCTGTTCGGAGTGCACGTCAACGACCTGAGCATCGACCGGCGCGCTGTGATGGCACGGGTCCGGGCTGAGCGCGACGGTTTCGTGGGTTCCGTCCTGGACGCGATCGATCGGTTCCCGCCGGAACATCGCCTGCGCGGGACGGCGAGGTTTGTGGCGCCGGGCCGCCTGGTGGTGGACGAGCGCATCGAGATCGAGGCGGAGCGGATCGTGATCGCCACCGGCTCACATCCCCACGTGCCGGCGTTCCTGCAGGCAGCGGGGGACCGGCTGCTGGCCAACGACACGATCTTTGAGCTGGAAGCCCTGCCGGAGTCCATGGTCGTGTTCGGACCGGGGGCGATCGGCCTGGAACTGGGCGCGGCCCTGTCGCGACTCGGCGTGCGGATTCGACTGTTCGGCGTAGGCGGTGGTATCGGCGGCATTGCTGACGAGGCGATTCGCCAATGCGCGCTCGACACCTTCCGTGAGGCTTTCCCGTTGGATCCGTCGGCCGACGTGAAGCAGGTTCGCCGCACCGACGAAGGCGTTGCCGTCACCTTCATCGATCCGCAACAGGGCGAGGTGACCGAAACCTTCGAGTACCTGCTGGCGGCCACCGGCCGGCGGCCCAACCTGGCGTCGCTGGCGCTCGAAAAGTCCGGGCTGGCGCTGGACGATCGGGGCATCCCGACATTCAACCGCTACTCGATGCAATGCGGCGACCAGCCTGTCTTTATGGCCGGCGACGTGAACGCCGACGCACCGCTGCTTCACGAGGCCACCGACGAGGGCCGACTGGCCGGTGACAATGCCGGCCGCTGGCCCGAGATTCGCTCCGGTTCGCGCCGGGCACCGCTGTCCATCGTGTTTACCGATCCCCAGATCATCCGCGTCGGCGTCACCGGCGATCTGCTGCAGCAACGCTACGGTGACGGCTATGCCGTAGGCCAGGTCTCCTTCGAAGACCAGGGCCGAAGCCGCGTCATCGGCAAGAACCGCGGGTTGCTCAAGGTCTACGGCGAGCACGGCAGCGGCCAGTTCCTCGGAGCAGAGATGTTCGGGCCAGCCGCGGAACACATCGGCCACCTGCTGGCCTGGGCGGTGCAGCAGCGCATGACGGTCAGCCAGATGCTGGGCATGCCGTTCTACCACCCGGTGATCGAAGAAGGCGTACGCACGGCCCTGAGTGATCTGAACCACGCCCTCCGTATCGGCCCGAAAATGGGTGAGCGCTGCCTGGATTGTGGGCCGGGGGCCTGAGGCGCTGGCCGTATACAAAAAAATCCCCGCTCGAAGCGGGGTCAAAGGGGGAAGGGCAACTGGATCGATGTCAGGCGGCCGTCGCCGTCGTGTGGTTGGGCGCGTGCTGGTGTCGCCGGGCCCGTCGCGCCCAGATCTTCTCGTGGAAGAAATAGGCCACGGTGTTGATGGCGGGCTCCACCATGGCGATCAGACTGCCGAGGATAATGTCGCCGGTCAGCACGTAAGCCACCGTGAACGCCACCGTAAAGTGGGTGATGGCAAAGGTCATCGTCTTCAGCAGCGACTGGTCACCTTCATGGCCATGACTGTGAAACAGGAGTTTGAGAAAACGCATGATCAGCTCCACCGCTCGTGATCGTATGTCTCTATTGAAATCGAAATGATAATAGATTTTAAATAAATTTTGTTGGGTGTATTGATAGGAGAGGGCTATTAGATTGAGCATATTGGTATGTTCCACAATATGACAAAGTCGTCAGATAGATTGAAACTGGATAGATCGACACCAACTTATCCTGTTGAGTCATAAACTATTTGCCAAGTTCGGGCGTAAGCACGTTCTTCTTTCCGCTGATAAAAGGAGTTTTCATGAGCACCAACCTGATTGGTCTTGATACGGCAAAAACCGAGCAGCTCGCCAGTGACCTGAACGAACTGCTGGCGAACTACCAGATCTTCTACATGAACGTCCGGGGCTACCACTGGAACATCAAGGGTGACAACTTCTTCGAGTTGCACGCCAAGTTCGAGGAACTGTACGACGACCTGCTGCTGAAAGTGGACGAGATCGCCGAACGCGTCCTGACGCTGGGCCATCGTCCGGCGCACAGCTACAGCGTCTACATCGAGCGTTCCAGCGTTGAAGAGCGCAAGGACGTCAGCGACGGCAAGACCGCGGTCGGGCAGATCGTCGACAGCTTCGCCACGCTGATCAAGAAACAGCGCGAGATCCTGAACACGGCGGGCGATGCCGAAGACGAAGGCACCGTATCGCTGATGAGCGACTACATCTCCGAGCAGGAAAAAACGGTCTGGATGTATCGCAGCTACCTCGGCCAGTAACACGCGCCAGGCTCCAGAGGCCCCGGCATTGTCGATGCCGGGGCCTTTTTGTTTGTCATTCACTTGTCATGGGATTGACTTTTATTCGTCACGGCTCTGTCACCTGTCGCGTCTAGCGTCAGGCGTGATCTTTTATTTCGGGCTCGATCACACCAAGAAAAAGGACAGAAAGAATGACGAATGAATGGCAAACCCAAAAGCGACTGCTGGCCTGCGCCGTCCTGGCCGCAACACTGGGGCTGACGGCCTGCAACAATGACGATAACAACGATAACGGTGACGACGCCGACACCCGCGTCAGCATTGCGCTGGAGCAGACCGGTCGCTACACCAGCGACGACAACGGCTTCGACGAAGGCGCCGCGGAAATCCTCACCTACGACAAGGATTCCACCACCCTGTTCATCACCAACGCAGACGCCAAACGGGTGGATGTGGTGGACGTGCAGGATCCCACCAACCCGCAGTTAATCGACCAGATCGACGCGTCCGCCAACTGGGCCGATGCCGGCGACATCAACAGCGTGACGTTTGCCAACGGGCTGATCGCCGTGGCGGTTGAGCACGACACCAAGACCGAACACGGTCGCGTGCAGATCTACAACAGCGCCGATCGCAACTTCCGCGGCCAGGTCGAGGTCGGCAGCCTGCCGGACATGGTCACCTTCAACCGCGACGGCACCAAAGTGCTGGTGGCCAACGAGGGCGAACCCAACGACGATTACAGCGTGGATCCGGAAGGCTCGGTCAGCATCGTCGACGTCACTGATCCGGATAACCCGACGGCCCAGACCGTGGGCTTCACCGATTTCAATGTGGGCAACAGCCGTGCCGACGAGCTGCCGGAAGGCGTGCGCATCTTTGGCAACTACGGCCGGACAGCACTCACGGTCGACGCCGCGAACAAGATCCTGACCCTGACCACCGATTTTGACGGCGACTCGGAAGTGACGGCGGCGACGGCCGCCGGCCTGACGGTCTATCTGCACGACGGCCAGTCCTCCGTGGCCCAGGATCTGGAGCCGGAATACATTGCCCTCTCAACGGACGGCAGCCAGGCGTGGGTGACCCTGCAGGAGAACAACGCCTTCGCCGTCATCGACATTGCCAACGCCAGCGTCGATCGCATCGTGGCGCTGGGTACCAAGGACTTCAACGCCGACGGCGTGGGCCTCGACCCCTCCGACAAGGACGACGGCATCAACATCGCGCAATGGCCAGTGAAAGGCCTCTACATGCCGGACACCATCGCCTCGATCCAGATTGGCGGCAAGGACTACTACTTCACCGCCAATGAGGGCGACAGCCGGGAATACGACGGCTTCGTGGAAGAAATCCGCTTCGAGGACGCCCCGCGCGAAGGCGATCTGGCCACCGCCGACTTCGGCGACAAGACGACCGTCGGCCGCTTGGCCACCAGCCTGACCTCAGACACCGACGGCAACGGCATCCTCGACACCGCCGAAATCTACGGCGCCCGCAGCTTCTCGATCTGGGACAGCGAAGGAGCCCTGGTGTCCGACAGCGGCAGCGATTTCGAGACCATCACCGCCGAGCAGCTGGGTGAGGACTTCAACAGCGACAACGACGAGAACGACTCCGGCGACAGCCGCAGCGACGCCAAGGGCCCCGAGCCCGAAGCCATGGCCGTGGGCCGGATCGGTGAGCAGACGTTCGCCTTCATCGGCCTGGAGCGGGTTGGCGGCATCATGGTGTACGACGTGAGCAACCCGGAAGCACCCGAGTTCGTCCAGTACCTCAACAACCGCGACTTCAGCTACCCGATCAAGGACAACATCGACGACGGCGACCAACCGGCCTATGCCGCCGGCGACCTGGCGCCGGAATGCATCGACTTCATCAGCGGCGACGACAGCCCCACCGGTGAACCGATGCTGGCGGTGGGCAACGAAGTGAGCGGTTCGACCACGTTGTACACCATCAAGGTGACGGAAGAAGACGTGGAATAGAGAGTTCCGCGGACATTAAAAGAGGCCCAACGGGGCCTCTTTTTTCGTGCGTAACGATTTTCCCGGTTTGGCTTCCGTAGGTTGGGCTGACGCAGGAAGCCCAACAATCCGAGGTTTGGGGGGCCATGCCATGTTGGGCTTCCTGCGTCAGCCCAACCTACCTGAGCGCTAAAGCGGAGCGGCCCTAAACCGCCACCTTCAACGGCGGCACATCCTGATGCAGGAACCACTTCTCCGTCACCACCTTGCGGGTAAACCAGTGCGACCGCATCAGCCCGCTGGCGACGGACGTTTTCACCCAGCCCGGCATCTGCCAGCCGTCCTGATCCGGCATGGCGCGCCGGCCGAAACGGTCGGCAATGGCATCGCCGTAGCGTTGCAGACTCTGGGCACTCATGTCCGGTGCGCGGCGAATGGTTTCGGCGGCCAGCAGGGCGGATTCGATCGCCGGGCGGATGCCCTCGCCGCTTTGCGTATAGGCCAGTCCGGCGGCGTCGCCGATCAGCATCATGCCGTCATCCACCAGCGGTCTTTCCGCGTGCGCGTAAAGCAAATAGGCATGGCCCTTAAACCGGCCGGGCAGGTCCGCGGGAATCCGGCCCTGATCCTTCATCTCCTGGACGAAGGCCTCCAGGTGATCGGTGAGCTTGTGATTGTCCTCCCGTCCCAGACCGATGTTGAGGAAGTTGCCCTTGCGGAAGACCCAGGCATACCCCTTCAGATCCCGACAGAACCAGAGCTCCGGCTGGTCGCCGCTGGCGGCGCAGGTCTCCGCCTGTTCCGGCGTCATCTCGAATTCCACTTCCTTGGCGGCGACCACGGTTTCGTGGCTGCCGGGACCATCGCCCAACTGGCGCGCCACCGGGCAGAAATGCCCGCCCGCACCCACCAGCAGCGGCGCCTGGTAGGTGTCGTTGATGATCCAGTTACCACCCTCGCGCCGGATGTCCTTGACCGGGGTCTTCAATACCTTGTCGGCATTCTCCACCCGGTCCAGCAGATAGGTGTCGAACTCGCAGCGGCGGATGCCGTAACTGACCGGGTCATCGCCGTGGTCGTTGTCCACCGCCGGCTGGCCCATCATGCCGATCCGGAACCGGGTGATTGGTTGCAGCACATGCTCCCGGCGGTAATCGTCCAGGTCGAGCTGCAGGCTCTCCGCAACGGCGGGGGTCACCCAGCCGGCGCAGGTCTTGTCCCGGGGGAACTCGGCCTTGTCCAGGATCAGGATGCGTTTGCCGCTGTTGCGCAGCGCCCAGGCCAGGGTCGAGCCGGCCGGGCCGCCGCCGACGATCATCACGTCATAATGTTCCATGTCAGACAGACTCCGGTGCAGCCGGTGATTCATAGAGGTGCTTGCGATTGCGCGGAACCGTATTGTTCTCGCCGTGGCTGAAGACCACCTGGAACAGCTGCAGTGAACTGGCCTCGAAGGCGGCGATCGAGCCGGACAGGTACATGCGCCAGGCCCGGGCGAAGTGCTCGTCGTACATCGCGATCACCTCGTCCACATGGTCTTCGAAGCGTTCCTTCCAGTGCTCCAGCGTGCGGGCGTAGTGCAGGCGCAGGTTTTCCACGTCCAGCACCGAAAACGCGCCTTCCTCGCAGATGCTCATGAACTCGCCGATGCTGGGCGGGTAGGCGCCGGGGAAGATGCGCTTCTCGATCCAGGCGTTCATCTTCATGGGCCGGTTGCGGCCGATGCTGTGCAGCAGGGCCAGGCCGTCCGGCTTGAGGGCGCGCTTGATCACCGCGGCCATGTCGCTGTAGTGACTGGTGCCCACGTGCTCGAGCATACCAACGGAGACGAAGGCATCGTACTGGCCGCTGATGTTGCGGTAGTCGTCCTCCACATACTCGATCAGATGGTCCAGCTGCTGTCTTTTGGCCTCTTCCCGGGCAAAGGCGAGCTGTTCCTTGGAGATGTTGTAGGCGTGGACCTTCACCCCGTAGTTGCGGGCCATATAGCGGGCCAGGCCGCCCCAGCCACAACCGGCTTCCACCACGGTCTGGCCGGGCTTGAGCTGGAGCTTGCGGCAGACGTGTTCCAGCTTGGCGAGCTGGGCCTGTTCCAGGGTGAGGTCCGGGCTTTCGTAATAGGCGCAGGTATACTGCATCTCCGCCGTATCCAGCCACAGGCGGTAAAAGGCGTTGCCCAGGTCGTAGTGGTGATGGATGTTCTGGCGGGCTTCGGTCAGGTCGGTGGAGCGGGGCGCGTGGTTGGCCCAGAGCTTCTCCAGCCAGGTTGGCCATTTCTGGCGGGCATTGTGGGTGGCGCGGTAGAGCGTTGTAAGCAGTTCGGTCAGGTCGCCGGATACGGTCAGGCGGCCGGCGCTGTAGAGATCGCCGAAGGCGAGATTGGGGTTGGCCACCAGGTGGTAGAGGGCTTTGGGATCGGTGAGGCCCAGGGTAAAACGGGGGCAGGTATCATCGAGTCGAACCTGGGAGCCGTCCCAGAGCTCGAACTGCACCGGCGGCCCGCCCGCAAACTCCATCAGCTTGGTCAGTAGTTTGCGTTCCCAGAAGTACGGTGCCCGATGGGTTTCGTACTCGCCCATGGGAATGGACAGGGCATTGTCGGTTTGCGGCTCGCTCGTCGAGTCGCTCCGGGTTTCGGTGTTCTGATACGCCATGGTGCTCTCCCTGAAAATTTAAGCCCTCACTTCGAGGTCCCCAATCACTTCGCCATGTTGTCTCAAGAAATACACTGTCACGTTTTTGTGATTATGCTCTCCCAGTATAGAAATTAGCCACTTAATGTCACTGATGCGCGTCAAACCCGGGTTACTATCACCCTTATAGACCCACCATATCCCTATACTGTTTAGGATGTTACCGAACCTCGTCAAGGAGACCCTCATGACCCAGAACACCCGAATCCTGTTCATGGCCGGCAGCACGCGGACCGGTTCCTTCAACGCCCAACTTGCCGAAGCGGCGGCCCGCACGGCGGAAAAACGGGGCGATATCGACGTCACCCGCGTCAACCTCTCCCATTACAATATTCCGATCTATAACGGGGACCTGGAGCAGGAAACAGGGATTCCACAGGACGTTCGTGACCTGAGGCAACTGTTCGCCAGCCATCACGGCTTCTGCATCGCCTCACCGGAATACAACAGCACCCTCAGCCCGCTGCTGGTCAACGCCCTGCACTGGATCAGCCGCCCGGACGGCGACGTTCCCGGACTGATCGCCTTCCGCGGCAAAGTCGCCGGCCTCGTGGCCGCATCGCCCGGCGCCCTCGGTGGCCTGCGCGGCCTGGTGCCCCTGAGGATGATGCTGGGCAACATCGGCGTGCAGGTCATTCCCAGCCAACTGGCCATCGTCAAAGCCGGCGACGCGTTCGACGGCAACGGCGAGTTCAGGGACGCCGAGTGGCAGAAGAAGCTGGATGGTGTGATCGACGAATTGGCTCGGACGGCCGGCGCTATTGGGAAGGCTGAAGGGTAGTTAGCCCAGAGGACTGACCACACCGGCAAAGCCCTCTCCCAGGACGTGGGTATAGATTTGGGTTGTGCGAACGTTTGCATGACCCAGAAGAGATTGAACAGTGCGAATGTCGCTGCCACGACGCAAAAGTTCCGTAGCGAATGTATGTCTCAGCGTGTGGCACCCTGCGTTTTTGTGGATTTCGGCCTCAGCAATGGCGCGTCGAACAGCTTTTTGCACACTCGATACATGGATGTGATGGCGAACAGTGCGCCCCTCATGATCCAGGCAGAGTCCTTTTGCCGGAAACAGCCATTGCCACTCAAGGGACGTGCCGGCGTTCGGATATTTGCGATGCAGCGCAAACGGTAAGCTAACGGGCGGGGTTAATTCCAGTGCTCGGCCTTTCCAGGCAAATGCGATCTGTTCAATGCAGTCCGAAACGCGGGCACGCAATGTCGCCGGCAGTAACGTCGTTCTGTCTTTGCCGCCTTTTCCATCGCGCACGGTAATAATCCGTTGCGCCACATCAATATCTTTCACTCGCAGGCGAGCCGCTTCAGTCACCCTCAAGCCAGCCCCATACATGAGCGACGCCATTAAATCGTAGGGTGCTTCCAGTTGATGGATCAGGCGCAAGGCCTCGTCGTGGGACAGTACGGTTGGTAACTTGGGTGGCTTTCGGGATCGGACAGTTTCACCGATATCGCCCAAGGGTGTTTCGAGCACTTTGTCATAGAGAAAGACCAGAGCATTCAACGCCTGATTTTGTGTCGCTGCGGCAACATGGCGTTCGACAGCCAGCCAGGTGAGAAAGGCATTAACCTCTTTGGGCCCCATCTGCCGAGGGTGCGTGAGGTCATGGAAGCGGATGAAATAGCGAATCCAATACCAGTAAGACTTTTCAGTCCGAATGCTGTAGCGACCAACACGCATGACTCGCCTTACCTGCTCCCGCAGGCGTGGTTCCCGTTTTGCCATACGCTGACCTCCTGTCTGCGAAACTGTATAAATGTACAGTTATATTGGAATCACGAAAAGAAGAAGTCAAACGATTGCATGGCAAGAGCGAAGCTGACGGGCTAAGCTGCTGTTTAAATAAGAGAACTGATCGCGCCATGACGCCCCGATGGGTGTTGTTATGAAGAATTCTCGTATATTCAATATTACGGAACGCGGTCTAATCACTGTTAAGTTTTTCAAGGAAAGATAAGTGCTACTAAAAGGAATTCAATACTCTACCTGTGCCACCTTGCCATTTTTTATTGCCTGCGTTATAGCTTTATATTTGATGGTTGCAGCAGACCCATATAAAACGGATTCATCAGGCATTGTATATTTTGTTTATAGCACCCCCATCCAGCTTTTATTCCTGTTAGCTTGGGGAAAATATAAGGCTTACAACGCAAAGCACCTTGTATTATTTTCAATAGTATTTTGCGTAGTCGCATTCCTTGCACATATAGCTCTATGGTTTGTTTATTTTGGTGTAGGTGGGCGCCCGTAATGGTTTTCGGGCAATCAAATCTTAACAAGTCGCTGTTGTCGGACAATTTCTCCACCGCTTTGCGGTTCCAAAATTGCCGCAAAGCTCAGCGTTAGAGGGATTCATGGAAACTAAGGAGATTGAGGCTAGATTCAGAGAAAAGCTGGAAGACCGAGTTGATATTAAAGTTGCGGTCTACCGAGATGATCATAATGTTCTCTGTGTCTCCGCTCGTTCGCCGTGCGCCGACATCGGGCAACTGGTCGCGCGAGTTGAAGCTACATCCATTACGCTCTCGTGCAACATAACTCAATCCCATGTTGATGCGGCAGAGATGGAGCGTCGAAGCTATCCAGAGCCAGTAGACGCAATGTTAGATGAGGCAGTCTTGAAGTTTGTCGACCTCATAGAAAGTCGGGCCTTTTTGTCGAAGACGACGGCCCCCGATGGGGCGGTGATCTGCAGTGGTTGGGGACCAATTTCAGCAATTAACGATAAGAATGATAAATTCGAGATGATGCTTGCGGAGACGTATGGAAGTCCAATCGTCGAAGAAAAATGGCTGTGGTCGGGCAAAATTGATAAATCCCTCTAACCATTGCATGTTGGCGGACTGGTTTTCCGCTGCGCTCCAAACCAGCCGCAAATGCAGGCGTTAAGCATCAAGGAGGCGTATGAGCACCATCTATGATAAAGAAAAACTATCAGGTGATGACATCCAGGATGAAGTTTTCCGAAGAATGGAGAAATATGATCATAAATCCTTCTTGGAGTGCTTCTCTATCTATCTTGGTACGGCTCAAATACTCGAGTTTGGGCTTAAGAAGCTTCTTGAAGAACGCTTCAACGTAACGGAAGACGAAACAGAAAGAATGACGCTTGGGCAGGCGAGGGCGAGGCTTGAAAATGTTGGTCTACGTTCAGATTACACGGAACTACTTAAGCAAGTGGTAAAAGATAGGAATAATGCCGCCCATGAGCTTCTTGCAAACCAAGCTGTAATTGGAAGCTTAGGTGTGGATTTTAGTCAGCGAATGCAGTTCAAGGATCTTAAGCATTTTATATTTGGTTTGGAGCGAGCCGTATTTTTGTTCGATTATCTTCAGCACAATAACGCATGGGTCGTAGATGCTTAACAAGCGGCAGCAGTCGGAGCCATTTTTCGCTCCTGTGTCGCTACAAATGGCCCGCTGTGCCGGGCGTTATACGTAAAAATTCATAGTCATGAGCGAAGACCATGCATAAAGTATTCATTAGCTTTCATAGTAACGATATCGCCTACAAAAACTCATTGACTAAGTTCAACGAGGATAATCCTATGTTTATCGACGGATCTGTAGATACCCGTGATATTTCTGATGATTTGCCGGATGACAGAATTCGACAGAAAATCCGTGACGAGTATCTCGGAGACTCTACTGTAACCATCCTTTTGGTGGGGCAAGGCACCAAAGGGAGAAAGCATGTTGATTGGGAAGTTTACTCAAGCATGTACGATGGAAAGGTCAACAAGCGATCCGGTGTCATAGCAGTTCTACTTCCAGGCGCCAATCCTGGCAACAACTGGACAGCGGCCCACGACAATGAAAAAAGCGCGGTCTACCCCGAAACAACGAGCTGGACATCTGTTGATAATCGTGCTGAATACGAACGCCGCTATCCATATCTTCCCGCAAGAATAATTGACAATCTTCTCAGTAAAGAGGTTAAGTTATCCGTTGTTCCTTGGGAAAAATTAGATACCAAAACCTTGCCTCTTCTAATTGATAATGCATTCGATTCTCGCCTTTCAAATCAGTATGACCTCAGTCGCCCAATGCGTCGTGCAAACTCATGATCGAAACCACGGACACCAGAATGGAGATGCAGGAAGAGGATTTTCCTGCATTGTATAACTCTGCAGATAGTGCGTCTTTAAAGGCACAAAATCATTATTTTGGTGCATTGAGATGCTATCTCTTTTTATTGATTCTTGCAGCCTTTGTATCATACGCATGGCCCACTAATGTTTATGGAGCGATCTCCTCCGCCGCACTTTTTTTAATAACGTTGGGCATATTGGTTTGGCTCAAGGTGCGGAAGCCAGAGGATGTTTGGTACAACGGCCGTGCTGTAGCTGAGTCTGTTAAAACTCGCACATGGCGCTGGATTATGAAATCTGAACCATACGATGAAGATGTTCCAGAAGAGCAAGCACAAAGAGAACTTTTGAATGATCTCAAGGCGATACTTGATCAAAATAGATCTTTATCTCACGTTTTGGAATGGACCCCCGACTTAGGTGAGGCGATTTCAGAAAAAATGAAAAATATTCGGTCTTTACCTTGGTCGCAGAGGCTAGAAACGTATATAAGAGATCGGGTAGATAATCAGTCGGTGTGGTATTCAAAAAAATCACAGTTGAACAAGCGCCTCGCGAAACGCTGGTTTGTTGTTTCAATAGTTTTACATTCGACAGCGGTCCTTCTTTTACTCTATCGAATCAAAGAGCCATCTAGTTCTCTGCCAATCGAGGTAATCGCCACTGCGGCAGGTGCCGTTCTGACATGGGTGCAAGCGAAGAAACACAACGAACTTAACTCTTCGTATGCGCTGGCCGCGCATGAAATCGTTCTGATTAAAGGTGAGTCGGTTTCTGTAAAGGATGAGCCACAATTATCTGATTTTGTGATAAATAGCGAGGCTGCATTTTCAAGAGAGCATACCCAATGGATCGCCCGGAAAAGCGTATAACAATCCGCTGCTGTCGGACTGGTAAAAGTTCCGGCTTCGCCTCCACTTTCACCAGCCGCAGAGCCGGGCGTTATGCGCAAGGAAAATATGAGCAAATCTGCTAGCAAGGTTTTCGACTTTGTAGAACATGAGAAGAAGATAGATAAGATCATCGAAAGGTCTTTTGAGTCTTCTTATATATCGAATGCGAAATGGCGAAAATGCTTTGCGATCCTTGACGACATCTCACCTGATTTGCAGGTGATCTGGAAGTTTGTAGGCAGTCAAAACAATGGAGTGAGGTATTCATTGCCATCAATAGAGTCACTCGAAGAAAGGCATCTCTCTAGCAGGTTTTGGTTTGGACCTGCCTATTACAAAGAAATCGAGTGGATAGAGTTTCCTAAAGTTGGCAAACCTTATGGTAAAGAGGATATTTCTGGCGCATTCTTTCACCAAGACGTAGCAACGATATTGGCTGCGTTGAACGATATCGGGCAATTTTATACGGAAAATACGGATTTGGGTTTCCGTTTGTATGGGCATCGGTAATAAATCGCATAACGTTAGGAGCATCAGGTGAATCTCTATGACCAGTTAGAGTTGAATCAAATGGTAGATGACTCACTAGCGCAACTTGTCTATCTATTCCCCTCATATATTGACAAGGTTGAAAAGATAGAAAGAGCCGGATGCGTTTTTGCGACTGTGCATTTCTTAGGCGGACTCCATGTTTTGATATCTTCGGAGAATAAAGAGATTACTGTGTCCAATAAAGAATCACATTGGCATATTGGGAGCCCACTTGCTGACTCAACGATATTTGAAATGAGGCAAGACTTCTTGCTGTCTATAATTTCAACAATTAGTGATTGCTGTCATGGTGAGCTTGATACAAAGGTATTCTCCTAACCAATACAGGCAGGGGACGCTCCTTTGGTCGCGCCCATGCTGTCAGCGTTAAATGTATAGAGGGACCTATGTCAGATATTGCTCAAACACCTGAACCTCCATATTACGCGGTTATCTTCAGCAATCACCGTACCGAGGGGGATCACGGTTACGGTGAAATGGCAGACCGCATGGTTGAATTGGCTTCTGAACAGCCGGGTTTTCTGGGGGTTGAGTCTGTCCGTGATGGATTAGGTATCACGGTATCCTATTGGGAAAGCCTTGAAGCTATCAAAAATTGGAAACGTAACTCCGAGCATCGGGAGGCGCAGAAGTTGGGGCATGAAAGATGGTACTCAACATTCAAACTTAGAATTGCCAAAGTTGAACGAGACTATGGCATTTAACCAGGCAGTCAACCGGACGCCAAAAGCGGGGCGCTTTTGGTTCCCTCCGCTGCGCTCCGGCGCCGGTTACCGCGGGCGTTAAAAGTAATTCAAAGTGAGAGTGAAATGGAGTTTTTTGGCTACACAGAAGAATTGCAGCAAGCCAAGCATCCGGCACCATCCAAGCTCCCAGAGGTGACAATATCAGCATCACCCTCCGAGCTGAGGGCTGTCGCCCAATTCCTGATAGAAGCAGCTGATAGTATCGAAGCTCAAGGAGCAGGTTTCGAGCACGAGCATTTCCCGCGAAACACAGAATCAGACCCAGATCTTGTTGTGTTCAATGCTGAGGCCTCGTGGTGAGCTTTTAACAAGTTGTTCAAGTACGTTCCGGCCTGGCGGCCTTCACCGGACCGGTTTTCCGGCGTGGTGCGCCTCCAAACCGGCCGCTTAACATCGGCGTTAAATTTCAGGGCCAAACTGTCGAGGATCAATGGACGCATTAACTTTTCTATCTGAGATTATCCGATCGGTGGCTTGGCCTGTGACTGTGGTTGTTCTCGTTGTTGTTCTGCGAAAACCGCTGGTTGAGCTTATCCCCCTCCTCAGGCGCCTCAAGTACAAAGAACTTGAGCTAGAGTTCTCGCAGCAGGTGTCGGAGTTAAAAGCTGAAGCTGAATCCATTTCTCGGGAGCACCCGGAAGAGCAAGGTCAAATTTCTCCAAGCTCTAATCGCATCCTTAACCTCGTTTCCTTTTCTACCCGCGCGTCCATCATGGAAGCTTGGTTGGAGGTGGAGTCTGCGGCTATCGCTGTGGCAAGTTCGTTCTGGAACCAGCCGCCGAGTGACGTGATGAAGAACTATCCAAAACTCGGTGAGTATCTCTTGCAGTGCAAGGTTATCAATGAAAAACAGTTGGATATATTCAATACCCTGCGGAAACTTCGTAACAAGGCAGTACATGCAGAGGAGTTGGAGCTAAACGAGAAAGATGCAAGATCTTATGTCCAACTGGCATTGGACCTGGCTGAACACATCAGAATGCACAATAAAATTTAACAAGCCGCGTAAGTCGGACGTCCCTGACGGGCCGCCGCTTCGCTCCGCGTGTGTGCCGGGCATGGCACAGAACTAGGGAGGTGAAAGTCCTCCTGCCAGGTGTTCGCAGAGCCGAAGGCTAGGAGAAGGGCAAGGGCGTCATCGCGAGGTGGGGTCTGGAGGAAGCCCAATCC